>JACDGB010000257.1 GCA_013815485.1 Rubrobacter sp. | reverse complement strand
ATGCGGCGCACGGGAGAGCCGAGGACCACGCGCTCGCCAAGCTCCTCCGCCATGAGGATCGAAAGCCTCTGCGCCCCACCCACGAACAAAGACTCTTCCACGGAGGCTTCGATCTCCAATAGCCCATCGAAGCTCCCCGACGAGGCAATGTCCGCAAGCACTCCCAGCAGCGAGACGTCGCGGGGCTCACAAGCATACAGAGACTCCACGGCAAGGTCGAAGTAGAAGCGGGATTCGCCGCGCTCGGTGTGCCGGAGCTTCCACGTCTCCAGCGTCTGCCCGTCCCACTCAGCGGCCCTCTTCGCGGTCCACGGGGCATCCGCCGGGACTTCTCTAGCCAGCCCGCTCAAAGCATGGAAGGCGTCCTCGGCCTCTCGATGGGACGCTGGGTCGGCGAACGGGACATCCTCGCCGTCCGCGTACTCCGAGCGGTGTCCGTTCTCGTGGAAAACGGTGCGCCCGGCGTCGTGGGCCGGGAATGTGTCCACCCCGAGCTCTTCGGCGAGCGTGTTTACGCGGCGTTGTTTAGGCCCGATCCACTGCCCACCCATCTCGACCGGAACTCCCCCGGCATACTCCGTAAACGTCCGACCGCCGACCCTGTCCCTGGCTTCGAGCACGACCACCGACGCGCCCGCCGCGAGTAGCCTCCTGGCCGCGACGAGCCCCGCCAGGCCCGCCCCGATTACCACGACATCGGCCGCCTTGTCTGCGGGCGTCGGGCCGTTCGTCATCTGTTTCTCTGGCGATCTCTTGGTGATCCGGGCATTCAGTGCTTGCCGAGCCGTTCGGCGAGGGTTTTGCCGGTCGGCGGCTCTCCGGTTCGCTCGGCCCGGTCGTCCACCTTCATCAGGCCACGCTGCACGTAGCGGGCACCAAGCCAGCGCAGCGGCTCGGGTTCCCAGGGACGCGGCTCGTGGTTGACGGTGGGCAGGCCAGTTATGGCCGTGTCGTGGTCGAGGATCAGGTCGGCCAGCGTCCGGCCTGAGAGGTTCGCGGTCGCAACGCCCTGTCCAGTGTAGCCGCGCGCGGTCGCTACTCCGCTCGCCGGATCGTGAGACATCGTCGGCATCCAGTCACGAGGCGCAGCCAGGGGACCTCCCCAGGCGTGGGTGAAGCGCGCGCCTTCGAGGGCGGGGAACCATTCCCTCGCCGTGCGCCGCAGCAACTCGTGCGTGGGACCGTGGCGGTCGTACTCGTCTTCTATGCGCGAGGCGTAGTGGTAGGGCGCGCCGCGGCCTCCGAACAGGATGCGCCCGTCGGCGGTGCGCGAGAGGTAGTCCACGGTGTAGCGGTTAGACGCGACGCATTCGCGGCCTTCCCAGCCGATCTCCGCCCATTGTTCTTCCGAAAGCGGTTCGGTCAGGACGATGAGAGAGTAGATGGGCAACACCTGACGGCGCAGCTTGCGAAGCCGCGCCAGGTAAGCCTCCCCGGCGAGCACGACCGTGCGGGCACGCACGCCGCCAGCGTCCGTCATCAGCCGCGGTAGCCTGCTGCCGGTCTCGTCGCCTGCTTCGTAGTCGGTGACTGGGGTCTGCTCGAAGATCTCGCCCCCCAGACGCTCGACAGCCAGGGCGAGCCCGCGTGCCAGGCGGGCGGGGTGGACCGTAGCGCAGTGCGGGTTGTAGAGCGCGCATCTGGCGTCCGTGATCCTGACGCGGCTGGCGGTCTCTTCCGCGTCGAGCAACCGAAGGTCCTCCGCCAGGCCGAGCGCGCGCAGCGACTCGTACGCTTCCTCTATTCCGGGTAGCTGGCTAGGTCCGCGGGCGACGCGGAGCTGCCCGCCACGAAAATACTGCGCGTCTATTCCCTCCGCCTTGGCGACCCTGCCCACTTCCTCGACCGCGCCGCGCATCTCGATCAAGAGTTCCCGCGTTGCCTCTCTGCCGAAGCGCCGCGCCAGTTCTCCGGGGCTCACGGGGAAGGCAGAGTTGCACCAGGCGCCGTTGCGGCCTGACGCCCCGAAGCCGGAGGTCTCCGCCTCCAGCACGACCACGCGCAAGGAAGGCTCTTTCCGGAGCAGGTAGTAGGCCGTCCACAGGCCCGTGAAGCCGGCGCCCAGGATCGCCACGTCGGCCTCCGCCGAACCGTCGAGCGATGGCCTCGGCGTGAGATCCTCCTCCGCCGTCTCCAGCCAGAAGCTGTACGAGCGGTAATCCTTGCCTTCGGGGGGGCTCCCGAGAGCCGCGTGGCTCTTCGGCTGGGTCATCGCTCTAGCTCCGGTAGCCTAGCTCGCGTTCGAGTTCGGTGAGGGCCGAGTCGGTGATCTCCGCTATCCGACCGATGATCCCACGATCGGCCACCAACGCTGGGGAATACTGGATGACCGGGTCTTCCTTGTCGTCGAAGCGGCAGATGAGGCCGCCTTCGAGAAGCTTTCTCGAAAGCACGCCCTTGAAGTATTTCTGGTACTCGTCTTCGGCGAGCTTCGTCCCATCCGGTCGTTCGGGCCGGATTTCGAGCGCCCAGAAGAAGCCCATCCCCCGAACCTCTTTTACGATCGGATGCTCACCGGCCACCCGCCGCAACTCGTCCCCGAAGTACCCCTCCAAAGAGTGGACGTTCTCCAGCAGCTTCTCGCGCTCGATGATACGGATGTTCTCCAGCGCGACCGCCGACGAGACAGGATGCCCCCCGAAAGTCGAGCCGTGCATGAACATCGGGGCGTTGGACGCGAGGGCGGAACGTACCTTGTCGTTCACCATCACCCCGCCCATCGGCAGGTAGCCCGAGGTCACGCCTTTTGCGAAGGTCGTCATGTCGGGGACCACATCGAAGCGTTCGATGCCGAACCATTCGCCGAGGCGACCGAAGGCGCAGATCACCGCGTCCGAGACGAGCAACACGCCATGCTTGTCGCAGATTTCACGCACCCGCTTCCAGTATTCAGGTGGCGGCACGAGACACCCACCCGCGTTCTGGACGGGCTCCAAAATCACCGCCGCCACCGTCTCCGGCGGCCCGAACTCGATGGCCTCCTCGATAGCGTCCGCCGCTCCCTCCGGGTCTTGCTGGGTGTTCGGTACGTGATAAAAGCCTTGCAAAAGCGGCTCGAACGGGGCTCTGAAAGAGGGAATGCCCGTGACCGAGAGCGCGCCCATCGTGGTGCCGTGGTAGGCGATCTTACGGGATATGACCTTGCGCCGACTCTCCTCGCCGTTTGCGTTGTGATACTGACGACTGAGCTTGATGACGGTCTCGATGGCCTCGGACCCGGATGAGACGAAGAAGACGCTGTTCAGGTCCCCCGGCGCTATCTGGGCCATCTTCTCCGCAAGCTCCAGCGAACGCGGATGCTGAAAACTCCAGTTGGGGAAGAAGCCTAGTTCTTTCATCTGGGTAGCAGCCACGTCGGCCAGTTCCGTCCTGCCGTGCCCGACCTGCGTGGTGAAGAGACCCGCGAGCCCGTCCACGTAGCTCCGCCCCCGGTCGTCGGTGACGTAGCATCCTTCGCCCGAGACGATGACCGGCAACTTCGACCAATCCTCCGAATACGGCGTGAAATGGAGCATCAGGTTCTCCACGCCCCCAAGCGGCGTACTCTCCCCCCGCTCGCCGAGACCACGCATCACGTCCATGAAAACCCTCCTCGCGTCGGAACAGCGACGCCCCGAAACCTTTGCACGAATATTACACAGTTACTGTAATCTGTTCAAGTTACTTGCAGTATAGCGTTGCGTTGCGGATTGGCTGCATGCGTATAATGCTAGAATGGCGTCTTGGGTCTGCGGTGGTTCATTGGCAGCTTCTTCGCGTCGGGCGTCGTGAGACGGTTGTTGGCGGTTCTGGTCGCGGTAATGCTATCGCTGGTGGTCATGGGGTTTGCCGCGAAGCAGAACCGTTTCTCGGAGGCGGGGGATCGGACGCCAGCTCCCTCGGTTGGGGAGATTGGGGAAGTGCCGGAAGCGGATAGCGAGGCGTCGTCCGTCCGTCCCAACATCCTCCTCATAACGACGGATGACATGGACGAGCGTTCGATGGAGAATTTCCCGGATCTACAGCAGGAG
>JACDGB010000034.1 GCA_013815485.1 Rubrobacter sp. | reverse complement strand
GTGCTGGATGCCTCGCCGCACTGCTTCCGCTACGAGGTCTCCCACGGTGTCGAGGAGCCAGAGCACTACGTGGTGAGGATCGAGTGGGACTCCATCGAAGGGCACGAGCAGGGGTTCCGCGGCAGCCCGGAGTTCCGTACCTTCTTCCAGGCGGTGCGCCCGTTCTTCGACGACATCCAGGAGATGCGCCACTACGAGGCGACCCGGGTTCACGGCGGCGCCTGAAGATGGTGGACGAGACCGCCGCCTTGTCCCTGGGCGTCTCTCGCGTGTCCGGGCGCTTCACGATGGGCGATCTGCACCGCATCGCGGGGGTGGTGTAGCGGTGGGCGCGGCGAAGACACCTTCACCCTTCAGGCGCCCGCAGAACCTGCGCACCTTGACCGAGGAGCAGCACGCCGAGGAGCGGACCACGAAGCGCAAGGTTCCACCGAGCGTGGGGTCGTCGTGCAGACCCCGCGCGAGCGCCGCCACCGCCACCACGAAGCACAGGTCGAAGAACAGCTCCAGCCACGTCGACGGTCTGTTCGTGCCCGTGTGGTGGTCGTGGATGACCTTTACCTGGTACGCCACGGGCTTCGACAACGACGACGTGCCCTACCGCGTGACGCTGCTCGCAGCCATGCTCTTCATGCTCGGGATCGCGGCCTCCGTCGAGGGCGTCGGCTCGGACGCGGGCGCGACGGCCGGCTTCGTCGTCTCCTACTCCGCGCTCAGGCTCCTGCTGGTATGGCTCTTCCTGCGGGCCCGCTCCAATGTCCCGTCCGGCATAAGACGGTTCGTGTCCCTGTACGCTGCGGGGAACGGGCTGGGGGCTGTCCTCTGGCTGGCTTCGCTGCTCTTGCCCGGCTCGGCCCGCTACGCTGCGTGGGCCGTCGCGCTCTCAGTCGAGCTGCTCGCCCCGATCCTCGCGGTGCGCGCCCTGGAAAACCCGCGGGTGAGCTACCATCCTCGCCACATCGCCGAGCGCTACGGGCTGTTCACGATCATCGTGCTCGGCGAGTCGGTCCTCGCCGTCGCCTCGGGGACCGCGGGAACCGAGTAGGCGCCGGCCGCCGTGCTTACCGCCGTCCTGGGCTTCGTCGCCGCCGCGTGCATCTGGTGGATCTACTTCGACTACGTGGAGACCACGGGGATGGAGCTGGCGCCCAAACCCGCCTTCTACTGGGGCTACGGCCACCTCGCCGTATACGCCGCCATCGCCGCCTTCGGCGTCGGCGCCCAACTCGCCATCGAGGGCTCGGCCCACGTCGAGTCGGCGGCGCTCGCCCCCGCCGGTGGCACCGAGTTTGGTCTGGCGGGGCGCACGATCCTGGCCGGCTCCGTCGCCGTGTACCTGCTCGCCGTCAGCTTCGTCCAGTACGTGAACCGGCACTCCCTGAGCGAACGCGTCGCCCTCGCCCGATCTGCGTTCGCGGCGGGTCTTCTCGCCCTGGTCGTCCTCGGCGGCTCCCTGTCCGCGCCCGTCTTCGTCACCGCCGTGACCGCCGCCCTGGTTGCCCTCACGGTGTTCGAGAAGGTATACGCGGAGCGATCCACGGGAAACCTCTGAACGGACGCGGCTACTTGCGGGCTTTCCTCGAACGGCGGCGAAGGACGTAGAGTACGAGGGCGAGGACCACGAGGGCGACGATGCCGTACCCGAAAGACCTGGCGACGGAGAGTAGCTCTTCCCAGTATTCGCCGAAGACGTAGCCGACGAGGGTATAGACGATGGCCCATATGGTGACGGCTGTGAGGTTGTACGGGACGAACTTGCGGTACTTCATCCCCGTCACCCCGGCGAAGAGCGGGGTCATGCTCCTGAGACCGGGTCCGAAGCGGCCGGCGAGGACGGTCTTGCCGCCGTGGTCCGCGTAATATCTCTCGACCCTCTCCAGGCTATTCTCGTTGATGAGGATGCGTAGCACGCGGATCTTGAGGATGCGTTGTATCAGGGGCCGACCGCCCGTGCGTCCGATCCAGTAGACTGAGTGATCCGACACAAGCGCGCCGGCGAATCCCGAGAGCATGACCAGCCCGAGCGTGGCCTGACCATCGTTGGCGAACCATCCCCCGGCGAAGAGGACCACATCCCCCGAGGCCGGGAGACCGAAGTTATCCAGCGCCGCTCCGACGATGATCACTATGTATCCATGCGCGAGTAGCAGGCCGGTCACGAACTCCAGAAGACCTTCGGGGGAGTTCGGAATGGAACGGATGAAGTCCGCGAGGGATCCCATCTGGCCGCGTTTATACAATGCCGGTTGACGCGCGACGCCCCCAAAGTTATGCTGCTCACGGTAAACAGGGGCGAAGGGTACCCAGGAAGCCGGTCGGAGTCCGGCACGGTCCCGCCACTGTAGCCGGGGAGCAAACCCGGAAGTCAGGAGACTGGCCTTTCGCCCGATGAAGTCCGACCGGGGCGAGGACCCCGAGAAGGAGGTTCCGATGGAGAAGAGGCTCGCGCATCACCCGTCCCCGCCGTTCTGGAGCTGGATGGCCCTGACGCTACTTTTGCTCACGCTCTTCGTGCTTCTCTCAGCCAGCGGAGCATTGCTCGCGCCGCTCCTCGGCGAGACAGCCGGCACCTTCGATTACCTGCACGAGTTCGCCCACGACGGGCGGCACCTCCTCGGCGTCCCCTGCCACTAGACTCCCCGGAGATTAATAAATGATAGCGGCATACCTGCGCCGCGGGCTGGCCGCCGGGCTGATGGCCGGTCTGCTCGCTGGACTCTTCGCCTTCTTCGTGGGCGAGTCCGCGCTCGACCGGGCTATCGCCATCGAAGAAGCATCGGCGGGCGGCCACCACGAGGAAGAGATCTTCTCACGGGGCACGCAGAAGGTCGGCCTATTCTTCGCCACCGGGCTCTCGGGGGCGACGGCGGGTGGGATCTTCGGGCTCGCTTTCGCGTACTTCCGGGAACGGCTGTCCTCGCGGCGAGACCTCATCCGCAGCGTCTCCCTGGCGGGCGCGGTGTTTTGTGGGATGGTCCTGATCCCCGCCCTCAAATACCCGGCCAACCCGCCATCAGTCGGCGACCCGGAAACCATCGGCGCGCGCACCATAGCCTACTTCGCCCTGATCGGCCTCTCGCTCCTGGCGATCTTAGCCGCCTGGCAGTTGTCCCGAACCCTGCGAGAGCGCGGAATGAGTGCCCCGGTACGTCGCTTGTCGGTGGGGATCGGGCTAGCCGTCATGGTGGTGGCGGTGTTCCTCGCCCTACCCGCCGTGCCTCCGGCGGAGGATTTCCCGGCTGGACTCTTGTGGAGCTTCCGGCTCGCCGCGCTCGGGACGCAGGCGGTGCTGTGGGCCGGGATCGGGGTTCTGTTCGGACTGCTTTCGGAGCGCGCGAACGCCGAACCAAAACGTAGAGAACAACCAGCATGATGACTCCCGACTCCCCGGAGCGTAGCGACAAAGAGCGGCCATGAGAGGATCTTTGCTCGTCGCTGGCACGCACTCGGACGCGGGGAAGACTGTAATCTCAGCCGGCATCTGCCGCTTCCTAACCCGCGAAGGCTTGAACGTCGCGCCGTTCAAGGCCCAGAACATGGCGCTCAACTCGTTCGTCACGCGGGATGGCGCGGAGATCGGCCGCGCCCAGGCCATGCAGGCCGCCGCGGCCCGCGTCGAACCCGAAGCCGCCATGAACCCGGTCCTCCTTAAACCTTCGAGTGAACGTCAGACTCAGGTTATCGTGCGCGGTAAACCGTGGGCGATGGCGGGAGCGAGGAGTTACCAGGGGATGAAGCGGAGTCTCATGCCGGTGGTAATGGAGTCTTTCGAGGATTTGCGGCGGCGTTTCGATGTGGTGATTTGCGAGGGGGCTGGGAGTCCGGCGGAGATCAACCTTCGGGAGAACGACCTCGCCAACATGGGCCTTGCGCGGGCGGCGAGTCTGCCGGTGGTCCTGGTCGGGGACATAGACCGGGGCGGCCTCTTCGCCAGCCTTTTCGGGACGCTCGCGTTGCTCGGCGCAGAGGATCAGGCGCTCGTCGCGGGCTTCCTCGTCAACAAGTTCCGGGGCGATCCGGCGGTCCTGGCGCCGGGGCTGGAGACGCTCCGTGTCCTGACCGGACGGCCTTTCTTCGGTACATTGCCCTTTGTTGGAGGGCTCGGGCTCGATGGGGAGGATTCGCTCGCGCTCGACGCGCCGCGTCCGGTGAAGCCCGCGCTCGGGAGGAACGTTATCCGGGTGGCGGTTGCGCGGCTCGGGCGCATCAGCAACTTCACCGACCTCGACGCCCTCGCCCACGAGCCCGGTGTCGAGGTGCGCTTCACCGAGTCGGCGGAGGAGTTGCGGGCCGCAGATCTTGCCGTCCTCCCCGGCACCAAAGCCACAGTCGCCGACCTGAATCTCCTCCGGTCCCGCGGCCGCGACCGCGCCTTCGCCGACCGAGCCCGCCGGGGTCTCCCGACGCTTGGGATCTGCGGCGGCTACCAGATGCTCGGCCATCGTATCGCTGACCCGGATGGCATCGAAAGCGCGGAGCGCGAGGTCTCTGGTCTCGGCCTCCTGCGGGTTGAGACGATCTTCAACGATGAGAAACTTCTATCCCGCCCTGATGGACGAGCTCCAGCATTCGAGGACGAGCCGGTATCTGGATATGAGATCCGTCATGGTCGCGTCCATCGTCTCGGCGGCGAGCCTCTGTTCGAAGACGAAAACGGCGAGCCGGAGGGCTGCCGGATTGGTTCCACCCTCGGCACGTCCTGGCACGGCGTAATGGAGTCGGACGGGTTCCGACGAGCGCTGCTGAAGTGGGTAGCCGGAGAACGCGGCCTTGACTGGGTTCCGGGGGACGAATCGTTCGCCGCCGCCCGCGAGGCGCAGTTAGAGAAGCTCGGGGACCTCGTCGCGGAGAACATCGACCGCGATGCGCTGTTGCGTCTGATCTCCGGCGGGCCACCTCGGGACCTGCCTGTGATCAGCAGTCAGATTTCAGCCGTCAGCCGTCAGCAATGCGCGGATGGCAGCGACGCCGCTATCCGCAACACGAATCCCGATGCCGGTGGATGCGGCGGAGTACCGGTGCCCACTCCGGCTGCGTTTACGGTGGTTGGCAGTGATGAGCACAGGAGCGAAAGTTGATGGCTGACAAGCTGAAAGCCGACCGGCGAAAAGCAGCAAAGCTGCTTTTCATAACCACCGCCGACACCGAGATCCTGGCCTCCGCGAAAGCCACGGAGTTTCTGCCCGATGACTTTCCCGAAATCCTGTGCGCCAACCCGGCCAACCTGGAGGATCCGGCGTCGTTCCTCGAAGAGACGTTGCCCGAAGCGCGGGCCGTGATGGTGCGCCTTCTCGGCGGAAGGCAAGCCTGGCCCGAAGGATTCGATGATCTCCGTCGCCGCTGCCGGGAACAGGATATTCCGTTGCTCGCCTTCGGGGGGGAGGCCGGACCCGACGCGGAGCTGACCGCCGCCTCCACCGTTGCGGCGGGGACCGTGGCCGAGGCGTTCGAGTATCTTCGCCACGGTGGCGTTGCGAACACTGCCAACTTGCTCCGCTTCGTCGCGGACACCGTGCTGCTCGAAGGCTACGGTTTCGAGCCGCCTGTGGAGCTGCCCGAGGTCGGGATCTATCATCCGGGATTGCCGGACGGGTCTTCGGTGGAGGAGCTTGTTTCGGACCATGATCCGGACCTGCCGACCGTCGGCGTCGTCTTCTACCGGGCGCACTGGATGGGTGGAAACACGGCCTTCGTGGACGCGCTCGTCGAGGCGCTGAAAGAGGCCGGCGCCAACGCCTTGCCCGTGTACTGTTACTCGCTCCGCCAGGAGACAGACGGGTCCGTTCCGGCCCTGGATCTCCTAAAAAATCGAGTCGGGTCGTTGGTGACGACCGTGCTCGCGGGCGGCGGTTCCAACGCCGGAGACATGCGCCGCGAGGGCTCGCCAGAAGAGTGGCTGGAGTGGGAAGCACCGGCGCTCAGGGAACTCGGTGTCCCGGTGGTGCAGGGAATCTCCACGACCTCATCCCGCGAGACGTGGCTCGCCTCCGGTGCCGGCCTCTCCCCGCTCGACGTAGCCTGGCAAGTCGCCATCCCCGAGTTCGACGGGCGCATAATCTCCGTTCCCTTCTCCTTCAAAGAACGCCTCGGCGACGAATCCCCGGTCGGCGCGCCCCTCACCTTGTACCGCGCCGACCCCGAACGCACGCGCCGGGTCGCGGGCCTCGCCACCCGCTTCGCCAGCCTCGAACTCACGCCGAACGCGGAGAAAAAAGTCGCCATTCTCCTCTCGAACTACCCGACAAAGCACTCTCGGATCGGCAACGCCGTCGGCCTCGATACCCCGAGGAGCGCAGTGAAACTGCTGGAAGAGATGAAGCAGGCAGGCTACGCTGTGGAAGGGACGCCTGACGAGGGAGACGCGCTCATCCATTCGCTCATCGCCGCCGGAGGCCACGACCCGGAGTTTTTGACCGAAGAACAGCTTGTCTCCGCAGCGGGCCGCCTCGACACGGGACGCTACGCGGAGTGGTTCGCCAGGCTGCCGGAGGACTTGCGAGAGAGCATCGAGGCGCATTGGGGACCGCCACCGGGTGAGTTGTACGTGGACGGGGAAGAGTTGATCGTGGCCGGTCTCCGTTTCGGCAACGTGTTCGTCGGCATTCAGGCGCCGCGAGGCTTCGGGGAGAACCCCATCGCTGTGTACCATGACCCGGACCTACCGCCGACGCATCATTACCTGGCGGCTTACTGGTGGCTGATCGAAGAGTTCGGGGCCGACGCCGTGATCCATCTCGGCAAGCACGGCACACTCGAATGGCTGCCAGGCAAGTCGCTCGGGATCTCCGCCTCGTGCGTCCCTGACGCGGCCTTGCGGGACGTGCCGCTCTTCTACCCGTTCGTCGTCAACGACCCAGGCGAGGGGACTCAGGCCAAGCGCCGGGCGCACGCCACGGTGGTGGACCATCTCATTCCCCCGATGACCCGCGCCGAGACCTACGACGACCTAGCGAAACTGGAGCAACTCCTGGACGAGTATTACCAGGTCGAGACGCTCGATCCATCCAAGCTCCCCGCCATAAGAGCCCGAGTCTGGGAGACCCTGCGCGACGCCGAACTGCACCGCGACCTCGGCGTCGAGGAGCAGCCCGAGGAGTTCTCGGACTTCATCACCCACATTGACGGCTACCTCTGCGAGATAAAGGATCTCCCCATCCGCGGCGGCCTCCACGTCCTCAGCGAGCCGCCCGAAGGCGAACCCCTGCGCCACCTCGTCGCTCAGATAGCGCGCCTCGGCGCCGGCGAAATTCCCGGCCTGCGACGCGCCATCGGTGCCGCCTATGGACTGAACGAAAAATCTCTGGCGGAGAATGGCGGGATGAGGATGGAGGCACCACCGGATCTCGTCTCCCACTTCCCCGGCGTGGTCGTCACGGCCTCCGACCTCCTCGACCGGCTGGAGGAAGCGCAGCAAGCCCTTCTTCTTGGTCTGGAGGAGCGCGGCTGGGACGCGGACGCTGCGGAATTGGTCTGCAAAGATACCCTGGGCGTCGCGGATACGGGCGTGGAGCGGTCGTTGCGGTTTGCGTGCGAGGAGATCGTGCCGCGCCTGATGCGGACGCCGGAGGAGATGGGGAACCTGATCGCCGGACTCGGGGGTGGGTACGTGCCCGCTGGTCCGAGCGGCTCCCCGACGCGGGGTCTCGTAAACGTGCTTCCGACGGGGCGCAACTTCTATTCGGTGGACCCGAAGGCACTGCCGAGCGCGCTCTCGTGGGAGGTCGGTCAGAGGCTCGCTGACGACCTGCTGCGACGCTACCTGGAGGAAGAAGGACGCTATCCTGAGACCATTGGCATCGTGGTGTGGGGCACGGCGGCGATGCGGACGCAGGGCGACGATGTGTCGGAGATACTGGCTCTGCTCGGCATGAAGCCCATCTGGAACGAGGAGTCGCGGCGGGTGACGGGGTTGGAGGTTGTCCCGCTCGAAGAACTTGGACGGCCCCGGATAGACGTGACGGTCAGGATCAGTGGCTTCTTCCGGGATGCTTTTCCGGGCCTGATCACACTCCTCGACGACGCCTTCACCACCGTCGCCGGTTTGGACGAACCCCTCGAACAAAACTTCGTGAAAAAACACGCCGACGACGAGAAAGCTAGTGGAGCCGACGAACGCCGCGCCACCACCCGCATCTTCGGCTCGAAACCCGGCGCATACGGGGCCGGACTCCTCCCACTAATGGACGCCCGCAACTGGCGCTCTGACGAGGACCTGGCCGAAGTCTACGCTGTCTGGGGAGGCTATGCCTACGGTAAAGGGTTAGATGGCGTCGAGGCGCGGGAGGCGATGGAGGACAACCTGCGGCGCACTGAGGTAGCGGTAAAAAACGTGGACAACCGCGAGCACGACCTCTTCGACTCCGACGACTACTTCCAATACCACGGGGGTATGATCGCCGCCGTCCGCGCCCTCACCGGACGCAACCCGAAATCCTATATCGGTGACTCCGCCGATCCCGCGCGCCCGAAGACGCGGGGTCTGGACGAAGAGGCGCGCCGCGTCTTCCGCAGCCGCGTGGCGAATCCCAAGTGGATCGAAGCCATGCAACGCCACGGCTACAAGGGCGCCTTCGAGCTATCCGCCACCGTTGACTATCTCTTCGGCTACGACGCCACCGCAGGCGTCGTTGAGGACTGGATGTACCGCGACGTGACGAGGAAATACGTCCTCGACGAGTCCGTGCGCGACTTCATGCAACAGTCCAACCCGTGGGCTCTGCGCGCCATCTCCGAACGCCTGATGGAGGCAGCCGAACGTGGTCTGTGGGCGGAACCGGACCCCGAAGACCTTGAAGCTCTGAAACAGGTTTACCTGGAGAACGAGGGAATGTTGGAGGAACGAACGTGAAAGAACCGGTAGTCGGGAAAAGCAATACGACCTACGACTCACGACCCACGACCCACGAACGCCCTGGAGTCAGTGGCCGATGACGGTTTCGTACCCCTTCTCCGCCATCGTTGGCCAGGATGACTTGAAGCTGGCTTTGCTTCTGAACGCCGTCTCGCCGGAGGTCGGGGGCGTGCTGGTGCGGGGGGAGAAGGGGACGGCGAAGTCCACTGCGGTGCGGGCGTTGGCGAAGTTGCTGCCGCTCATCCGGGTCGTGGCGGGTTGTCCGTATTCTTGCGATCCGGAATCGCCGAACCCGGAGTGTCCGGCTGGGCCGCACCCGGAGGACTCGCCATTGGAGGAGCGGTCGGTTCGGTTGGTGGAGTTGCCCGTGGGGGCGAGCACGGATCGGCTCACCGGGACGCTGGACCTCGAGAAGGCATTGTCTGAAGGAAAGAAGGCGTTCGAGCCGGGGCTTCTGGCGGCGGCGCATCGGGGCATCCTGTACGTTGATGAGGTGAATTTGCTCTCGGATCATCTCGTGGACTTGCTCCTCGATGTGGCGGCGATGGGCACGAACCACGCCGAGCGCGAGGGGGTGAGCGTGCGTCACCCTTCGCGGTTCATTCTGGTCGGGACGATGAACCCGGAGGAGGGTGAACTTCGACCTCAGCTTCTGGACCGCTTCGGAATAACCGTCGAGGTAGTTGGAAACCCGGACCCCGCCGAGCGCGTCGAGGTCGTGCGTCGCAGACTTCACTACGAGGCCGATCCCGAAGACTTTGCGGGCAAATGGGCTGGACCAGATGGGGAACTCGCGTCGAACGTGGGCGTGGCTCGGGAGCGGCTGGCTTCGACGCACATCTCCGATGACGTACTGCGCCGGATCTCCGCTCTGTGCGCCGAGCTTGGGGTGGACGGTCTCAGGGGGGACATAGTGACGGCGAAGACCGCCCGTGCGCTCGCCGCCTGGGAGGGTCGGGATACGGTGGATACGGAAGACGCGAAGCGGGCCGCGTTGCTCGCGCTCTCCCACCGCCGCCGTCGCGGGCCTTTCGAGAGCCCCGGCCTCGACCCGAAGGAACTAGAGAATGCCCTCTCGGACGACGACGAACCAGACCCGCCGGACCCTCCGGACGCGCGGCACGAAGAACCCGAAGATGGCGGCGATGAGCGCGGCGGTTCGAGGAGTTCGCGGGAAGCCTCCGGGGACAAGTCGGGGAAGGGGGAGAAGAAGCACTCCTCTTCGGCGAGCTTCGAGCCCGCCCGTATCGAGATTCCGGACAAAGGAGAGGGAGGTCCGCTCGGGTGGCGGAGCCGATCCTTCGGGGAGTTCGGGCATCCGGTCGGCGACCGTGAACCGAAAGACGAGCCGCGAGACATCGCGCTGGCGGCCACGATTCGGGCGGCGGCCCCGCATCAGAGAGCGCGGGGCAGGCGTGATCAGAGGCTTGTGATGTACTCGGAGGATTTCCGGGAGAACGTGCGCGAGGGGCGGGAGGGGAACCTTATCCTATTCGTGGTGGACGCGAGCGGCTCGATGGCCGCCCGGAGCCGGATGTCCGTTGTCAAGG
>JACDGB010000256.1 GCA_013815485.1 Rubrobacter sp. | reverse complement strand
CTTCAACACCACCGGAGGCGCGCCGCTGGTCGAGACCCCCTCCGTTCAGAGCGGTCTGCGGTTCCAGGGCAACGGCTACTGGAGCGGCGGCGGCGCGTTCCGGATAAAAGACCGAAGCGCAACCTACGACAACATCGGCGCCTGGCGCGGGGCCACGGGCCAGGAGAAGATCGGCACGGCGAATACCGGCTTCCGCAACGACCCCAGGTTCTTCTCCCCCGGAGGCGGCGGTACCGTTGGCGACGCCGACCGGTTATCCACCCTCACGGCTTACCAGACGAAATCCGGCTCCCCCCTCATAGACGCCGGCCTGAACCTGAAGAGCCGCTTCAGCCTGGATCCCGGAGCCGTCGATTTCGCCGGGTCGGGCACGCCACAGGGCGCAGGCTACGACGTGGGAGCGTACGAGTCCGCAGGCGTCTCATCCGCCACTCGAAACATCGCTCCCTGAGTCGCTGTCCCGAGCCCAGGCTCTTCGATCCGCGACCGGACGCCCACCGCCCGGGCGAATGTCCGGGATGCGAAGACCAACCGTCTGGCCCATGATGCTCGCCGGCTACCTTTCGGCGCTCACAGGCTCGATATCGTTGTCCGCGATGGCGCGTGGCTCCGCGAGAGCCACGTCTTGAGCTTCGAGGTAGTCCGTCACAAGCCCTGACGCCACAAGACATCGTCGGCATTCGTAAAGATAGAACAGGGCGAAACCGCGGTGGGGCTCGCCGGATGCAAAGCGCGTGCCGCTGTAGAATATCTTTCCAGGGAGAGGCGACGAGAAAGGGGCGGAACTTTGTCCGGGTTTGCGGTGGTGCGAGGATGAACGTTTATCCCATAAAGCTGACTTACCACGTCAGGAGCTACTACTTCGGGGAGCGTCTCATCCCGAAGATGCTCGGCAAGCGGGACGCGCCCGATGGCGTTGTCGCCGAGACATGGGAAGTGAGCGACTACCGAGACGCCCGCGCCACCATAACCAACGGTGAGTACGCCGGTCGCCCCTTCCACGATCTCGTGGAGGAGTTCCCCGAAGAACTGGTTGGGGCCGGATGGAGCGGCCCGCATTTCCCGCTGCTTGAGAAGTTCCTCGATGCCTCGCATATGCTCCCCGTCCATCTCCATCCCGACGACGCGACGGCGCGGGCCAAGCATGGCGAGCCACACGGCAAGAGCGAGGCGTGGCATATTCTTTGGGCCGCTGAGGGCGCGACGGTTCTGGCTGGGATCAAGGCCGGGTTCTCCAGAGACGATCTCTTCGAGGCGTTCAAGGCCGAAGACTACGATGCCGTGATGCCGCGCCACGAGATACGAACCGGCCATACCGTGTACGTGCCGGGCGGAATTATCCACGCTTTTGGGCCGGACACCCTCATATTCGAGGTACAGCAGACCTCGGACCTGGGCCAGTTCGTGATGCCCTCGGATCTCTACGGCAACCGGCTGAGCGAAGAGGAGTGGGACGCCAACATCAATGCCACACTCGACGAACTGAAGACAGACTATCTGCCCAGCCCCAATCCCGGTCTCGTGGTCGAAGATGGCGCGGGCTCCGCCAACCGCCGCGTCCTCTGTTGCGCCGGGCCGCGCTTTGCCCTCGAACGCTGGACTTTGACCGGGGCGCATGACGAACCATCCCATCCGCAGCGGTGCCTGACGCTATCTAATGTTGGCGGGCCGGTGGACATCGAGTACGAGGGTGGCGTGGAGAGGTTGGACCGGGCGGAATCCTGCGTCCTTCCGGCGGCCATTGGGGAGATGCGCGTCGTGCCGGAGGGGGAAAGTAGTCTCGTCGCCTGTTATGTGCCGGAGTTGGGACGGGATGTGATCCCACCTCTCAGAGAAGCCGGCTATTCTGACGAGGAAATTCAGTCTCTGGGCGAGGTAGAGGTCTAGCCGTGGGGAAGATAGTGACTCTGGGCGAGGTTGTCTCGGACATCTACCGGGCCGAGGGCGAATCGCCGGTGGAGTTGCCTTTCATCGCGCGTCCCGGCGGCGCGCCGGCGAACGTGGCGGTCGCGGCTTCCCGGCTCGGTTCGGAGGCTGCGTTCATCGGGAGCGTGGGGGAAGACCTCTTCGGGGACTTCATTTTGCGGGCACTCGAGTCCGAGGGCGTACAGACCTCCGGCGTCGTGCGTCAGAAGCCGCCCACGCGGACCTCGCTGGCCTTCGTGGAGATATCCGATACCGGGGATCGCTCCTTCACCTTCTATCGTTCCAGCCCCGCCGCCGACGAGTTGCTATCTTCGGAGGACGTGACGGAGGAGATAGTCTCCGGGGCCTCCTTCGTGAACTTCGGGAGCATACCGCTTATCCGGGAGCCAGTCCGCTCCGCGACCCGCCGCCTCGCCGAAATTGCAAACGAACTGGATATCCCGGTCGCCTTCGACGTGAACTTCCGCGAGCACCTGTGGGAGAATCCGGAGGTCGCCCGCGAGGCCGTTGACTCGCTCCTCGACCTCTCCACCATCATCAAGATGGGCGACGACGAGCTCGCGCCGCTACTCGATACGAAAGATCCCGAAGAGGCCGCGAATATGCTGCTAGAGCGGGGCGCATCCCTGGTACTAGTGAGCCTCGGCTCCGAGGGAGCTTTCTACGCCACGAAAGATTTCAGCGGAAACGTCCCCTCCTTCGAGGTCGAGGCTGTGGATGCGACCGGGGCGGGGGACGCCTTTCTCGCGGCGGTCCTGGTACGTCTCTCGGAGGGTGAGTGGGACGAGGCCGCGGTGCGCGAGGCGGCGCTGCGGGGCACGGCGGCGGGGTCCCTCGCCTGCACGGGCTACGGGGCCATGAGCGCGTTGCCCACGAAGGACGATCTGGAACGGTTCATGGCCGGCGCTGGCTAGCGCCGCGCCCGGCTGACCTCGACCGGAACGTCCATCCGCTCCGCGAGCCGCCGGGCGAACGGTTCGAGGCAAGGCAACTCCGTGGCCGCGTGTCCGGCGTCTATCGCGGTCAGGCCGAGCGACTCGGCGAGCAGCGCATCGTGGTAATCCAGGTCTCCGGTCACGTAGGCTTCCGCGCCCGTGGCCGCGACTTCCCGGATGAACGAGCCGCCTGAGCCGCCGAGGACGGCGATACGCTCCACCCGCCTCCCTGGCTCCGGGTCCGCGACGAGCCGCGCCGGGAAACCGAGCCGCTCCGAGACGTGGCCGCGAAGCTCCTCGGGAGTCATCGAATGCGTCAGCGTCCCGACCCTGCCGTATCCACAGCCTTCGGGGTGGCCGTGGAGGGGGTGAATGTCCAGCGCGGTCTCCTCGTATGGGTGAGTGGCGATGACCGCGGCGGCGGCTTTCCGGGCGAGGTGTTCGGGGACGACCGTCTCCAGGCGTACTTCGGCTACTCGTTCTAGCCGTCCCTTCTCGCCAAGATGCGGTTTGCTACCCTCGCCGCCGAGGAAAGTCCCTGTTCCCGGCGTTCGGAATGTGCAGCGGGTGTAGTCTCCGATCTCTCCCGCCCCCGCCTCGCTCAAGGCATCAGCCACCGCCTCCACATCATCTTCCGGCACGAAAACGACGAGCTTGCGCAACCCGCCGCGCGGCGCGACGACCTTCAGCGGACCTTCGAGCCTCAGCGTTTCGGCCAGCGCGACGGAGACGCCACCGGGGGCTGCGTCGTAGCTCGTGTGGGCGGCGTATACGGTCAGGCCGGAGCGGATGGCCCGCGCCAGCAAGCCGCCTGGATAAGAGCTTATGTCCACGCTTTCGAGGCCGCCGAAGATGAGGGGATGATGGAACAGGAGGAAATCCGCTTCCTTCTCCTCCGCTTCATCGAATACTTCGGGGAGAGGGGTGAGCGCAACCAGGACACGGCTCGTCCGGGCTGAAGGGTCTCCGGCCTGAAGGCCGCAGTTGTCCCAGGGTTCGGCGAGAGATGGGGGAGCGATGGTCTCGATATTTTGCATCACAGTCCTGGCAAACGTCACGCAAACCACCTCCATGTAGACTGCTCCCCGTGATGACTACCAGGATAACCGAAAGGATGGCCGAGATCGTCTCCGCCGCCACCCGCCTCCCCCTCATGGC
>JACDGB010000255.1 GCA_013815485.1 Rubrobacter sp. | reverse complement strand
GGAGGCCAGATCCCGTGGCACGTCCCGGTCGTAGTCCTCGTTCACCGTCACGGCGGCCGTTGTGTGCGTCGAGGAGATGATGCAGAAGCCTTCCTCAATATCTGATTCGCGGATCGCTCGTTTTATATCGTCGGTGATAGAGACTAATTGATAGCGGTCGTTCGTTTCGACGGGTATGTCCGTGATCTTCATGCTGGATCCCTTTCGATGATCGTTCGGCTACTCGGGCGCGGTGAAGATTAGCGCACGCCCATCCTTCGTTTCCAGATGCAGCCGTCCTATTTAGATACCGGCACAGCATCCAGCGACTCCCAGAGATAGAAGCTGGCGAGCGTACGATGCGGACGCCAGGGTTCCGCGAGTACACGGAGCGCATCCGGGTCCGGCATCTCGGGCAGTTCGTAGGCACGCTCCACCGCCCGACGTATCCCGAGGTCCCCGACGGGCAGAATGTCCGGGCGGCTGAGGTGGAACATCAGGAACATGTCTGCGCTCCATTGTCCGAGGCCCTTGACGGCGGTGATGCGGGCAGAGACTTCTTCATCGGAGAGCGCGTGCATGGAGTCGAAATCTATCTCTCCAGCGAGGACGTGGGACGCGAGATCCCGGAGGTAGCGGATCTTGGGCCGCGAGAGACCGGCGGCGCGGAGTTCATCCTCGTCGGCGGCGAGTAGCTCTTCTGGCGTCGGCGGTCGGTCGCCGAAGATGGTGGCGAGGCGGTTGTAGATGCTTCGGGCGGCTTTGGTGGAGAGTTGCTGGCCGACGATGGTGCGGACCAGTACGCCGTATGCGTCGTCCGGGCGACTGCGGCGTCGAGCCCCACGCTCCAGCGGGCCGATGCGGCGGACGAGGGCGGCCATTGTGGGATCGGGGCAGCCCGCCAGATGCACGAAGCCCGCGTCGCCGGTGGTGGCAGGCGGCGCGGGCTCGTGTGGTTCGTCCTCCGTGTAGCTCAGGTTATCTGCCGAAGAACAGTTTGGCGGCTGGGCTCATCATCTCCGGGCTCCACATCGGCTCGAAGGTGAGTTGGGCGTTCACGGTCTCGACGCCTTCGATGGAGAGTGCCTCGGTCTCGACTTGTTCCTGGATCAAATCCCCCACCGGGCACATCGGGCTGGTCAATGAGAACGTCACGTCAACGTGCTTGCCCTCGTCATGGACGCCCACGTCGTAGATGAGCCCAAGCTCCACCAAGTCCATCCCGATCTCCGGGTCGATCACGTTCCTTAGCTGGTCCGTCACTCGATCCTCGTTTATCACCATGCTGTCACCTCTCCTGATCTTCGGTTTACCGCTAGCCTAATTGTAAAGCGAGCGGCGAGCTTTTCCACTTTGCCGCTCTCACTCATAGTAATCCAGGCCCGTGTGGTGGATGACCTCCTCGCCCATGATGGTCCGCAGGGTGTTCTTGAGCTTCATTTGCTGGATGAAGAGGTCGTGCTCCGGATACAGATCAGGCAAAGCCATCGGGCTCTTGAAGTAGAACGAGAGCCACTCCTGAATGCCGCCCATGTCCGCACGTTGCGCGAGATCGAGGAACAATGCCAGATCCAGCACCATCGGGGCGGCGAGGATGGAGTCGCGGGCGAGGAAGTTCACTTTGATCTGCATCGGGTAGCCGAGCCAGCCATAGATGTCTATGTTGTCCCAGCCCTCCTTGGCGTCACCGCGCGGCGGATAGTAGTTGATCTTCACGACATGCGAAATGTCCTCGTACAGCTCAGGATACAACTTCGGCTGCAAGATATGCTCCAACACCGAGAGCTTGGAGACTTCCTTGCTCTTGAGGCTCTCCGGATCTTCGAGGACTTCGCCGTCTCTATTACCCAGAATGTTGGCCGAAAACCATCCTTCCAGGCCGAGCATCCGCGCCTTCAAACCCGGCGCGATGATGGTCTTCATCCACGTCTGCCCCGTCTTGAAATCCTTGCCAGCGATTGGCATGCCTCTCTCATCGGCGAGTTGCGTAAGAGCTGGGATATCTACCGCGAGTGAAGGGGCGCCGTTCGCGTATGGCACGTCTTCCATGAGGGCGGCGTAAGCGTAGATCATGGCCGGAGAAACCGCCGGATCCGAACGGTCCAATGCTCGCTCGAAGTTCTCCAGCGTAAAATGGGCCTCCCGCGGCTGGGCATATGCTTCCGTGGAGGCGCAGTTGATCATCACCACCCGGTCCAGCCCGTGATCCCGCTTAAAAACCCGGATATCCTCCCGCACCATCTCGACGGCTTCCCGCGGCGACCCATATTCCCTGACGTGCGTGGCGGAGAGACGATGGACGTAGCGGGGATCGAAGACCGCCGGCATGGGACGTATCTCCCTCAACTCGTCCCGAACGGCGCTCAGGTGGTCCTTCTCCAGCACCCCGGCGGCGACGGCCGCTTCGTAGGCGTCGTCGGGAAAGGCGTCCCAGCCGCCAAAGACGAGGTCGCCAACGCTTTGCAAAGGCACGAACTCTTTGATCTTCGGTGAGCGGTCCTCGGTGCGTTTGCCGAGCCGGACGGTCCCGAGCTGGGTCAGGGAACCCACCGGCTCCGCGATCCCCTTCTTCACCAACTCCACCCCGGCCATGAACGTGGTCGCCACCGCGCCCATTCCAGGCATCAGGACGCCGAGCCCGCCACCCGGAGCTTTGATCTCCCGCGCCTCGCCCACCCGCAAACCTCCCATCCACCGTCACGGCCCCCGAAAGATAGCAAACGTCCCGCGCCGCTTCCTTCGCCGGAGACAATTGTTAAGTCCTTGTTACATACAGTGCGCTTATCCACTGTCCAGACGATTTGATCCACGACATGTCGTGGATAACTTACGCCTCCGACGCGCATAACCCCGTATGTTGCTTATGGACGGTCAAATTATCCGTAGCTCTCGGCGAGCCGGTCGCCCCTACCACTCTGTTCATGGGCCAACATCATCGACGACGTTCGATCCGAGCAGGCGCAGTAGCGGCATCAGGCGAGTCATGTGCGCGAACCAACGGGACGACCCATTCCCAGAACGCCGTGAGCTGACGCAACTCGTCTTCAACAGGCCATATCAGGAGCCGCCGGACTCCCGCCTCCCGGTAGGCGATGATTTTCTCCGCGCACTCCTCGGCAGGACCCACCAGGAGGAGCTGATGCAGTTCTATCTCCGGGCGTCCCAGCATCGGGCTCAGGACGTCACGGACGATCCGCTGCGCCGTGGCGCGATCCTCGGTAACGTGGAGAAACATCGTCGCGACGGCGCTGGGAAATCGATCCGGGTCCTTGCCCGCGGCGCGGAGGTGCTCTCCAAGCCGTCTCCGGGCGTCCGCGAACGCCTCCGGCGTAGTGTTGTAGGCGGAGGCAAGCCAGCCGTCGCCCAGACGGGCCGTACGGCGTAGACCAGCTTCGGAACCCCAGCTCCCGATCCAGATGGGAGGCGGCTGCGCCGGATGAGGCTCCAGCACAATGCCCTCCGTGGAGTAGAACTCACCCTTGAAGGGCGAACCGTCTTCACGCCAGAGGGCGCGCAATGCTCCCACCGCCTCGTCCAGGCGCTTCCAGCGTTCCTCGAAGGGGATACCAGCGGCGGCGTAGTCCCGGACGGAGGAACCGGGACCTACTCCCACGATTAGACGACTGCCGGAGAGGATGTCTATGGCGGCCAGGCTCTTCGCCAGCGCTACCGGCCCCCGCACGACCGGGAGAGCCACCGTGGTCATGAGGTCCATCTTGCCGGTAGCCGCAAGCACTGCCGCCAACGCCGTGTGTCCGTCGAGCCACGGGCGGGAGAAGACCAGGTGGTCGTTCGCGCAGACTGCCTCGAAGCCCAGACCTTCGGCGGTCTCGACGTACTCGAGTAGGCGCTGGAGAGACCAGGGCCGTCCGTCCAGGTCTATCAGCGGGAGGTGTACTCCGTAATCCATGCGACAACCTCGGTCTTGGGAAGTTTCGTCTGCGTGCGGAGTATAAGACCGCGGAGGCCGGGGCAAGAGACGTCTAGGCCGCAACGCTTCGCTTCCGGCGTGCGAGCGGCGCGAGGATGCGGCGACGGCGG
>JACDGB010000033.1 GCA_013815485.1 Rubrobacter sp. | reverse complement strand
GTGCCAGGCTACGAGGCCCCGGTCTACATCGCCTGGAGCCGCCGCAACCGCTCGGCCCTGGTGCGCGTGCCGCTCTACCATCCGGGCGAGGAGAAGGCGACGCGCATGGAGCTTCGCTGCCCGGACCCGGCGGCGAACATATACCTGTGCTTCGCCGCGCTCCTGCACGCTGGCCTCGAAGGTATCGAGAAGGGCTACGAGTTGCCGGAGCCGATGGAGCGAAACCTTTACCATCTCACCTCCGAGGAGCGGGAGAAAATGGGCATCCAGAGTCTCCCCGCCGACCTGGGCGAGGCGATCAAGGAGGCCGAGAACTCCGAACTGCTGCACAAAGCTCTCGGCGAACACACCTACACCCGCCTGCTGGAGCTCAAGCGCCAGGAATTCGAGGAATACCGCGTGCAGGTCACGCCCTACGAGCTGGAGAAGTATCTGCCGGTTCTGTAGCGGGTCAGCCTGTCAGCACTTCAGCGAGTCAGCAAAGGGGCGCGGTCTACGTCGCGCTCCTTTCGTTTTGCTTACGGACCTTTTATCAGGCTTAACACTTCCGGCAGTAGTGCTTGCGTCGTGCTGATGGCTTCGTCGCCGTGGATGGTCTCGCTGCCAGACCAGTCGCCGAAGTAGCCGCCAGCTTCGCGCAGGATGGGCGGGAGGGGGGCGCAGTCCCAGGGGTTCATGGCGGGGTCGAACATGGCCTCCGCTCTGCCGGTGGCGACGAGGGCGTGTCCGTAGGCGTCTGACCAGCCTCGTGCCTCGCCCGCGGCGGAGAGGATGCGCCGCCACTCCGCTTCCCGACCGTATCTCTCGAAACCCTTCGCGTCCGTGAAGCAGACGATGCCTTCGGCTAGCCGCGTCTTTTCGGAGACCCGCGCCCGGCGGCCGTTGAGGTAGCAGCCCTCCCCCGTGGCGGCGCACAGCATTTCGTCGAGGGCGGGGAAGTAAGCGGCGCCGGCCTCGCATCGGCCTTCTATTTCGAGGCCGATCAGGACTCCGTAAAGCGGTACGCCGCGCACGAAAGCCTTCGTGCCGTCTATGGGATCGAGAACCCAACGGTGGTTAGCGTCTTCGTCTCCCTCGTTCTCGAACTCTTCTCCGACGATGGCGTGGCGCGGATATTTCTCCCGGATGGCGGCACGCATCAGCCGCTCCGCCTCCCGGTCGGCGACCGTCACGGGCGTATCGTCTGGTTTCATCTCGGGGCGCGCGGCGGCGGTCCCGAAGTAGCCGAGCGTCAGCCGCCCCGCTTCGTATGCGATCTGGGCCGCGAATTCGAGATGATCTCTCAGGTCCATCTCCCCACCCTATCATCGCTGCCGGAGTATTTCGGCGGTTCAGGACGCCAGGCTGGGGTCAGATGCACGCTCGCGGCGCGCTCTTTCGAGGTCGTCGGACGTGTCCATATCGTGCCGAAGGGCGCACTCGTGGATGGAGAGCCCGGCATCCGTGGATACGGCTACGTCCCGAAAAAGCGGTTCGCATGTACCCCGCAATCCGTGGAGGATGTATCCGCCGCCGACGCTGGGGATGTTGACGAAGAGTTTCGAGGACGCCGTGCGGGCCGCGTCGGTGCGAGGGTGGGACTTCTTTGCCGTATAATTCGGGCTGCCAGTGAGCACGCTGGCCGTATTCTATAGTCCTTTTGTGGAGGTGATCCACCCTTGCTAATCCGCGCCAATAAGGCCGCGCCGAACGAGGTGAATACACCGCTGCTCGCCGTCTGCCTGTACAGGGACGAGAGCGCGCCAGATTCCTTGAACGGCGCCGCGGACGACGCCCTCTGCGGCGATTTCTCGGGCAAGATGGGCGAGACGGCGATGCTGTATCCGAAAGACGCCATCGCCGCCGAAAGGCTGATGCTGATCGGTCTCGGAGATCGCGCCTCCTTCACCCACGAGAAGCTCCGCCGAACCACCGCCACCGTAGCCAAAAAGGCCCGCTCCCTGAAGCTTTCCGAAGCGGCCTTCGCACTACCAATCCCGGAAACCTCGGACGCGGAAGAGGCGGCGTTGGCAGCCGTCGAGGGCGCGGCGCTCGGCCTGTACCGCTTCACGCGCCACAAGACCGGCGAAGAAGACGATCGGGAACTCGAAGCGTTCGACCTGATCCTGGACGAATCAGCCGATGAGGAAGCGGCGTCTCGCGGAGCGGAGACCGGCGCGAAGCTGGCGGCGGCCACGATTCTTGCGCGGGACCTTGCGAACGAGCCATCCAATACCGGCACCCCGGAGTACCTGGCGAAGACGGCGCGCGGGATCTCGGATCGGTACGGAATGGGGATCACGGTCCTCGACCGCGCCGGTATCAAGGAGGAAGGTCTGACGGGCCTTGCGACGGTCGGACGCTCGGCGTTGAACGAACCGCGCTTCATCGCGCTAGAGCACCGGAAAGGCGGGGACGCCGCGCCAGTCGTGATCGTCGG
This sequence comes from Rubrobacter sp., assembly GCA_013815485.1. Classification (GTDB taxonomy): domain Bacteria; phylum Actinomycetota; class Rubrobacteria; order Rubrobacterales; family Rubrobacteraceae; genus JACDGB01. Next base: position 8,018 of record JACDGB010000033.1, on the reverse strand, counting down.
GAAGGCAGTCACCTTCGACTCTGGCGGTATTTCCATAAAGCCTTCCGGCGGGATGGAGGACATGAAGTTCGACATGAGCGGCGGCGCGGCGGTCCTCGGGGCGATGGAGGCCGTGGGGTCTTTGGACCTGCCGATCAACGTCGTCGCGCTGGTGCCATCCACGGAGAACCTGCCTGGTGGTGACGCTTTCAAGCCTGGCGATGTGCTGCGGATGCACTCCGGGAAGACCGTGGAGATCATCTCCACAGACGCCGAGGGGCGCCTGATCCTGGCCGACGCCCTCTCCTACGCCCGGCGCTATGAGCCATCCGCCGTTGTTGACTGCGCCACCCTGACCGGCGCGTGCGTGGTGGCTTTGGGCAACCACGCATCGGGCCTCATGGGCAACAACGAAGACCTCATCGCCGAGGTTCAAACCGCCGGCGAGACAGCAGGCGAACGAGCCTGGCCGTTGCCACTATTCGACGAGTACACGGAGCAAATAAAAAGCGATACGGCGGACATCAAGAACTCGGCCCGGCCCGCGGGCGCCCTGACCGCCGGTGCTTTCCTCAAGGAGTTCGCCGATTATCCCTGGGCGCATCTGGACATCGCCGGGACCGCCTACGGCAAGAAGGGCAACGCCTATACGGCGAAGGGCGCGACCGGGACACCGGCTCGAACGCTTGTGCGTCTCCTGATGGGCCGGGCGGAGAGCCGGGCGGGCGCATGATCCTGGAGATGCTCACGGTCGGGCCGTTCCAGGAGAACTGCTACGTGATCGGGGACGAAGTGAGCGGCGTCGGGATCGTCATTGACCCCGGAGATGAAGCGGCCCGCATCTCCCTCGCGGTCGAACAGACGAAACTGGAGATAGAGAAAATACTGCTCACCCACGCCCACGTTGATCACGTCGGGGCGGTCGCCGCGCTGGTTGACGAATATTCCTGCCCGGTCCTGGCCCACCGCGAGGCAGAGCCGATGCTGAAGCAAGCGCCAACCCAGGCCATGATGATGGGCCTGAAGTTCGGCAAGGTCCCAATCCTGGACGGATACATCGAGGATGAGGAAGTCGTCGAGGTTGGCGGCTCGAAGCTCCGGTCTCTGTACACGCCGGGGCACGCGCCGGGGCACCTTGCGTTTTACGTCGAGGAAGAAGGGCTCGTGCTGTCGGGGGATGCGCTCTTCGCGGGGAGCGTGGGGCGGGTGGACCTGCCGGGCGGGAGCATGGAGGTCTTGATGCGGAGCATCGAAAGCAGGCTCCTCACGCTCCCTGACGAGACCCGCGTATTTTCCGGACACGGCCCGCCAACGACCATAGGCGAGGAGCGGCAATACAACCCGTTCCTCACGAGAGGAGGTCCATTTTGAGTGAGAGCGTCGAGAAGCACAGGGAGGCGGCTCCGGATTACGTCCGCGTCGCCGTCCTCACAATAAGCGACACCCGCACCCCCGAGACCGACACAGGGGGCGACATCATCCAGGAGCTAATGCAAGAAGCGGGGCATGAGGTCACCAGCCGCTCCATCGTCAAGGACGACGCGCCCAGGATGCGGACGACGCTGGTGGATCTGCTGGCCCGCTCCGACGTGGACGCCATCATCACGACCGGCGGCACCGGCATCGCCGCCCGCGACACTACTTACGAAGTCGTTGACCGCATGTTGGAGAAGAAGCTCGACGGGTTCGGGGAGATATTCCGCATGCTCTCATACGAAGAAGTCGGGGCCGCAGCCATCCTCAGCCGCGCGGTGGCCGGAGCCGTTGGCGCGAAGTTCATCGCCAGCCTCCCCGGCTCCCGCAACGGCGTGCATCTCGCGGTCGAGAAGCTCCTCATACCGGAGATCTCCCACATCGTCTTCGAGCTCAAGAAACGGACGAAGTAAGTGGAGCGCGAACCCCTCTCTCCAGAGGCCGAAGCACTGTGGCGCAACCTATGGGAAATCTGGCAGGGCAACGATGAGGAGGATGTGATCCTCGACTCCTCAGCCCTCCAAGAGATCGAAGACGAGATCCCGGAGCTACGAGGCCGCGTTAAAACAGCCCTCGCCTACCTCCAACGAGCCCGCTACATCCAGTACCGCTCCGGCGTCGGAGAAGACGGCCTCGAACCCATTCTCTACGATGTGTACGAACCCCGGTAGGTGGTTCGTGGAAATGTGTACGAACCTCGGTAGGTGGTTCGTGAAAGCTCGCACCTCGGCGGATTTCCCCATCCGGATTGACTACATCCCAAAGGACGCGCTTGGTTTGACTGAGGGCTCCGGCACTCTCGGCATGACCTTCGCGCCCGGCATGAAGGATATTGGCTGGGACCGCGACATGAAGACGGATATGCAGCATCTGCGTGAATACTGGAAGACCGGCGTGCTCGTCTCGCTCATCGAGGGCCACGAGTACGGAGTCTATGAGATGGAAGGCTACGCCGAAGAGGCGCGGGCGGCGGGCATCGCCGTCGAGGAATTTCCCATCATGGACATCAACGTCCCCCGCGAGGAGCAGGTCGAGGAGTACGCTGACCTTGTTGGTAGGATCGTTGGCTTCCTGCGCGATGGCCGGAACACGGTCGTTCATTGTCGCGGCGGCATCGGGCGCACCGGCACGGTAGCCGCCTCCGTCCTCGTCGGGCTCGGCCACGATGCGGAGGAGGCCATCCGCATCGTCCGCGCCGCCCGCGGCCCCCGCATGTTGGAAGCGTATTCGCAGGAAGAATACGTCCGTGAATTCGCAAAGAGGTATCGGGGACAATGGAGCGGATAGAGAGGTTCCGGGGCGCGATGCTCGGCCTCGCCTGTGGGGACGCGCTCGGCTCGGCGGTCGAGTTCAAACCGCGCGGGACCTTCGAGCCGTTGACGAATATGGTCGCAAGCGAAGTCCACGGTCTCCCTCCGGGCTACTGGACCGACGACACCTCGATGGCGCTGTGTCTGGCCGAAAGCCTGATCGAGAAACGCGGCATGGACTTCACGGACCAGCTCGAACGCTACGTCCGCTGGTGGCGCGAAGGACATCTTAGCAGCACCGGCCGTTGCTTCGATATCGGGAATACTACCAGCGCGGCCCTGAGCCATTTCGAGCGAACCGGCGACCCGCGCAGCGGCCCCACCGATCCTCGCCAGGCGGGGAACGGCTCCATAATGCGCCTCGCCCCCGTCCCCCTCTTCTTCGCCTCCGACACGGAAGCCGCGATAGAGAACTCCGCCGAAAGCTCCCGAGCCACGCACGGCGCGGAAGAGGCCGTGGATGCCTGCCGGTATTTCGGGGCGCTCATCGCGGGCGCGGCGAACGGTGCGAACAGGGACGAACTCCTCTCGGAAAGCTTCGTCCCGCACGGTCTCTCCCCGAAAATAGCGGAGGTCGCTTCTGGTTCTTTCAGGCGCAAGGATGAGTCTCGAATACGCGGCTCCGGTTACTGTGTGGAGTCGCTGGAGGCTGCGCTCTGGGCCTTTCACAGTTCGGACTCGTTCGAGGAGGGCGCGCTGCTCGCGATCAACCTCGGCGACGACGCGGACACTACGGGCGCGGTCTATGGACAGCTTGCCGGGGCCTATTATGGAGAGTCCGGCATCCCGGCGAGGTGGCGCGAGGGGATCCGGTTCCGGAACAAGATCGAAAACTACGCCGAAGGTCTGTTATCGAGAGGGCTGGAAAACTGACCACGAACACGGAATACGAGGAGACTTGAAAAGCATGAGTTGGTTGCTATTTTTGCCCATGCCCATCGCCGCGGGCGCGGCCCTGACGACGCAGTTCGCTGTAAATGCCCAGTTGCGGACGGTCGTCGGCGGACCCGTGGTCGCGGCGGCGATCTCGTTCTTCATCGGGACGCTCGCGCTCGTGGCGGCAGCCCTCGTCGTGGGCCGGCAGGTCCCGGAGATGTCGGTCGTCACGTCCTCTCCGTGGTGGGTCTGGATCGGCGGCCTGCTCGGCGCGGCTTTTGTTCTGGCTTCGATCATCCTCACGCCGCGTCTTGGCGCGGCCACCACCATCGGGCTGTTCCTGGCGGGGCAGATGATCGCCTCCATCATCATCGACCACTTCGGCCTCCTGCGCGTTGCCGTCCACGAGGCCACCATCCCCCGCATCGTCGGCCTGATGCTCGTGCTCCTCGGCGTCTTCCTCGTCCAGAAATTCTAGCCGCGTGAACAGCATCTGCGTCTTCTGCGGCTCCAGACCCGGGACAGACCCAGCCTATGAAGTAGCAGCCCGCTGCCTCGGCCAAGCACTCGCCCAAGCAAACATCACGCTCGTCTACGGCGGCGGCAACGTCGGCTTGATGGGCGTGGTCGCCGACGCCGCCCTCGAAGCAGGCGGAGAAGTCGTTGGTGTCATCCCGGAGGCGTTAATGAGGCGGGAGATCGGCCACCCTGGCCTCACGAAGCTCCACGTCGTCGCTTCCATGCACGAGCGAAAAGCGAAAATGGCGGAGCTTTCCGACGGGTTCGTCGCGCTGCCTGGCGGCACGGGTACGCTCGAAGAATTCTTCGAGGTCCTCACCTGGGCGCAGCTCGGCGAGCACGAAAAGCCCTGCGGTTTACTAGACATTGCAGGCTACTATGGTCCCCTCCTCGCCGTCTTCGATCACATGGTAGAGAAAGGTTTCCTCAAAGACCATCACCGGGAGATGCTGCTCCTCGAGAGAGACCCGACGACATTGCTCGAAAGGTTCGCCCGCTACGAACCGCCCCGAGTAGCAAAGTGGATAGACGAGTCGGAGACCTGAAATAGAGAAAAGCGGTCAGAAACCATACTGGCTGATGGCTGACCGCTGAAAGCCGACCGCTCTAGGCAGTCGTCAGCTTGTGGCCCTCTTGCTTGTAACGGCGAGCCATGTCGTCCAATGGGATCGGGGCATAATCCCCGGCGTGTCCGGCCTGACCGAAGGCTTCCATCCTGGCCTTGACGACCTGTTTCATGGCCTCGCGGGCTGGCTTGAGATAGTAGCGCGGGTCGAATTCGCCCGGCTGCTCGGCGAACGCCTTGCGGATCGCGCCCGTTGCGGCCAGTCGCAAATCCGTGTCCACGTTGACCTTGCGGACGCCGTGCTCGATGCCGGACTGTATCTCCCTCACGGGCACGCCCCACGTCGGTGGGATCTCTCCACCGTACTCGTTGATGATGTCCACCAGCTCCTTCGGGACGCTGGAGGAGCCGTGCATGACGAGGTGCGTAGTCGGCAGCCGATCGTTGATCTCCTCGATAATGTGCATCGCCAGAACCTCGCGATCCGGCTCCTTGGTGAACTTGTAAGCTCCGTGGCTCGTCCCGATGGCGACCGCCAGGGCGTCAACCCCGGTCTGCTCCACGAACTCGACTGCTTGATCCGGATCCGTCAGCGCCACCACGCCCGAACCATGCCCATCCTCGATGCCGCCCAGAGTACCCAACTCGCCCTCGACCGTCACGCCCCGCTCGTGCGCCATCTCCACGACCTCGCGGGTGACGCGGACGTTGTACTCGAAGTCCGCCGGGGTCTTGCCGTCTTCTTCCAGGGAGCCGTCCATCATCACGCTGGTGAAGCCGAGTTCGATGGCGCTCCGGCAAGTGTCGGGGCCATTGCCGTGGTCCTGGTGCAGCGCAACCGGGACATCCGGGTACACCTCCTCCGCCGCCACCATGAGATGGTAGAGGAAGCGGTCGTTGGCGTACTTGCGGGCGCCGCGGCTAGCCTGGATGATGGCCGGGGAACCAGTCTCCTGGGCGGCCTCCATGATGGCCTGCACCTGCTCCAGGTTGTTGACGTTGAACGCGCCCACGCCATAGCCGCCCTTCGCCGCCTCGTCCAGAAGCTGGCGCATAGTCACGAGTGCCATTCTGATTTCCTCCTTCTTTGGATCTCATTCAACCCGGCAAGTATAGTCCGAACGCCTTCCGGGCTCACGTCCACCAAGAAAAGAGCGCCCCGGAAGGACGCTCTCTGAAAGCGATTCTGTTTCGGATCAGGCGGGGTCTACGGAGACCCGGTCGGCCTGCACGACGTAGCGCACGTTCCAATCGGGACCCATCGTCCAGTAGTCACCATAGTTCTCGATGCAGGTCTGCAACGAGATCATGTCGCGACCGGCTACGGGAGCCGTGACCGAGGTGTCGGAAAACGAAACTTCCTTGAACCCGGTCACCTCGTAGGTATAGGTGGTCCCGTTTGCGTCGCCGAGGTAGATCACGTCCCCTTCGGCGAGGTTGGGCAGGTTGTAGAATTGATGGTCGCTGCCGGTGCCAGGCCAGCCGAGCCTATGTGCGGCTATGTACGTGTTCGCGCTTTCTTGCCACGGGAAGCCCGTCTCGGCCGGCTTGATAGCTCCGTAGTCCATCGCCGAATAGTCCGTCGTGCTCGTCACGTAGTTGTCGTACAGACCGAGCGCGGGGATCGACATCCACAGGTCGTTGGTGGGCGGGTCAGGCGGATTCTCGGCGATGGCTTTTTCCTTAGCCGCCCGCTCTTCGGCTCGCTTCTCTCTCGCCGCCTTCGCTTCCGCCTGCCGCTCGGCCTTTCTCTCAGCAGCAGCCTTCTCCGCGGCCGCCTGCTCTTCGGCCCTCTGCTCGGCTGCTCTCTCTTCCTCGGCCGCCCGCAGGGCCTCAATGTCAGGCGCCGCCTCAGGCGCGTCGGCGACCCTCGGCAATTCCACGCCCGCCAACGGAGCCTCGTCCGCCGTCGCGGCGGGTTCCATGCGCGCGAAGATCATCGCCCCAAGAAACACCACGGCCATCGAAGCGAGCAGGGCCAGCCCCATCCGCCGACGCCGCTTCCTGAACTTGAACCCATTAGACCTATCGCCCATGCACGAACTCCATCCTCCTCAACCGCGCGTGCAACTCATCGAGACTTTCTATATTGCGCCTGATTCTAGCAGCCACCTTCGTCAAGCAAAAGAGCAGAACGAAATATTTCTTAACACTTGTAAAGATGATCATATGTTCTGCGGTGTTCCCGGCGTTGTTTGCGGGACATTTCAGAAGGATGGGATAGTATATGCGTCTCCTCCACATCCTTCCGGTGTCCGGTCGCGGGCGAGAATGGCTGGAGGCTGAGAAGCGTTCCTTTGGAGGGGAAAGATTGAGCACGGAGACGGAGCGGGAACGAGGTACCTGGACGCGAGAGAGTACGCTTGTCGCCAGGGATCTGAAGAAAAGCTACGGGGAGTTTCGGGCCGTAAAGGGCGTGGACTTCGAGGTGTACCGGGGCGAGTGCTTCGGCTTCCTCGGTCCCAACGGCGCGGGGAAGACCTCGACGATGAAGATGATCTACGGCGCCGCCATCCCCACGGGCGGCGAACTTACCGTGGCCGGCCTCGACGTGACGCGGTACGAACGGGACGTGAAACGCCGCATCGGGGTCGTGCCGCAGGAGAACAACCTCGACGATGACCTGGGAGTCAAGGAGAACCTCCTCGTCTACGGACGATACTTCGACTTGCCGAAGAAGGTCATCCTCCAGCGGGCTGAGGAGTTGCTGGATTTCGTCCAGCTCACCGACAAGGCGAATGCGGAGGTCCAACAGCTCTCCGGCGGCATGAAGCGGCGGTTGCTGATCGCGCGGGCTCTCATCAACGACCCGGAGATCGTCGTCCTCGATGAGCCGACCACGGGCCTCGACCCGCAGGCGCGTCTTCTAGTATGGGAGCGGCTGCGGAGGCTCGCGGACGAAGGCAAGACGCTCATCCTCACCACCCACTACATGGAGGAGGCCACCCAACTCTGTGACCGGCTAGTCATCATGGAGGGGGGACGGATCGTCACCGAGGGATCTCCGAAACGGCTCATCGAAGAGCATGTCAGCCCCCAAGTTCTGGAATTCCGCGGCCGCGACGATTCGCTGGTGAAGCTCCACGAGGTTATCGGAATGGAGGCGGACGCCGTGGAGCGGGCCGGGGAGGCGTTGCTCGTCTATACCTCGGACGCCGACGCGCTGCTTGAGACGGTGCGCGGCTCCGGCGTCGAGGTCGAGAACACCGTCTATCGGCAGGCTGGCCTCGAAGACGTGTTCCTGCGTCTGACGGGAAGGAGCTTGACCGACTGATGAACCGTCCGGTAGGTTGCCT
>JACDGB010000254.1 GCA_013815485.1 Rubrobacter sp. | reverse complement strand
GCGTTCGTCGGCTCCGAGGGAACGCTAGGGATAGCCACAAAGATCACGCTGCGTCTGGTCCGGGTTCCCGAATCGGTACAGACGCTTCTTGCGGCGTTCGAAGACCCGGAGGGGGCCGGCGGGGTGGTCTCCGGCATCATCGGCGAGGGGATCATCCCGGCGGCCATCGAGATGATGGACCGGCTGACGATAGAGGCCGTCGAGGCAGCCGTGCATCCAGGTCTGCCGGATGCGGGCGCGGTGCTGGTTATAGAGTTGGATGGACCTAAAGCTGAGGTCGAGGAACAGTTCGGGCGAGTGTTGGAGATCTGCGAGGAGAACGAGGCGACGGAGATCCGGGTGGCCGAGGACGACGCGGAAAGAGCCCTCTTCTGGAAGGCTCGCAAGGCCGCCTTCGGGGCGATGGGCCGCATTTCCAACGACTACTACGTCCAGGACGGCGTGATCCCGCGCACCGAACTCCCGGCGGTCTTGAAGAGGATCTCCGAGTTGTCCGAAGATTACGGCCTACGGGTAGCCAACGTCTTCCACGCCGGAGACGGGAACCTGCATCCCCTCGTTCTGTACAACAACAGCACGGAGGGCGAGGCCGAGAAGGCCGAGAAGCTGGCGGGAGACATAGTCTTCACCTGTCTGGAACACGGCGGTTCGCTCACGGGCGAACATGGCATCGGGGAGGACAAGAAGAAGTACATGCCCAAGATGTTCACCGACGACGACATGAACGTCATGCAGCTACTCCGGTGCGCCTTCGATCCGCACCAGCTCGCCAACCCAGGCAAAATATTCCCGACCCCCCGCCTCTGCGGCGAACGTCCCGGACCCTTCCACATGCACCCGCTTCAGAAGGCCGGAATCGTGGAGCAGTTCTGATGCAGACGGAGAGAGGGATCACCGGGGATCTGCGCCAGATAGTCGGCTCGGACAACGTCCGCGAAGCCACAGCCGAAGACGCCATCGAAGGCGTCCAGCCCGCTCTCGTGGTCGAGCCGGGTTCCGTAGAGGAGATCAGCGGAATAATGAAGCTCGCCGCCCGCGAGGGTCTCGCCGTCTCCCCTCGCGGCGGCGGCACGAAGACGCACCTAGGGGACGCGCCGCGCCAACTCGACCTCATCGTGAGCACCACGCGCATGAACGAGATAATGGAGCACACGCCCGGCGACCAGATATTCCGTGCCGAAGCCGGAGTGAGACTCGAAGATTTGCAGGAGCAGGTATCAGCTTCGGACCAGATGCTCGCCCTGGACCCGCCGGAGAGCGGCGCGACGCTAGGGGGGATCATCGCTGCCAACTCATCGGGGCCTCGGCGGTACAAGTATGGGACCGTGCGAGACCTGATCATCGGCATAACCGTCGTTCTTCACGACGGCACCGTAGCCAAAGCCGGTAGCAAGGTCGTCAAGAACGTAGCCGGCTACGACTTATCGAAGCTCTTCACCGGCTCCCTGGGAACCCTGGGCATCATCGCCACAGCCAACTTCCGCCTCCACCCGCTCCCCAAAGCATCCCGCACGGTCGCCGTCGAAGTGGAGAGCCCCCAACAAGCGCAAGAAGCGACACAGTCCATAGTTCATTCTCAGGTCGAGGCCACGGCTATCGAACTGCACTACGCCGAGGACGAGAAGTTACTGACGGTGCTACTCGAAAGCATCCCCGGCGGCATGGACGCGAAGGTGGAGACAGCTTCCTTCCTCCTCAAGCAGTTCGGAGAGGTGCGGACGCTATCGGAAGAGGAAGCGGACCATCTCGGTCCCCTGACGCCGCCTGCGGTCGCCGATGAGATCGTACTGAAACTCGGGGCTCCACCAGCGGAACTGGGCTCCGTTCTCGAATCGGCGCTCGGGGCAGCGGAACGCAGGGGACTCGCGCATCCGCGCATCACCGGTCACGCCGGTACGGGGGTGACGTTCATCGGGTTCTCCGGTGAAGATGAGGATGCCGCAGTTGGGTTCGTGGGGGAGATGCGTGAGATTCAAACTCGCAAAAGCGGAAACGTAACCCTGCAACGCGCTCCGCTAACCCTGAAGCAGAGGGTCAGTACGTGGGACAACGGGGGAGACTATCTCGGTCTCGTGCGAAGGGTGAAGGAGAAGTTCGATCCCCGGGGCGGCATGAACCCCGGCAGGTATTTGGGAGGTCTTTGATGACGGATCGCTACGACGCGACCGACGCCACGGAGCGCGGGAGTGATGAGGGTACGGCGCGTGAGGACGCGATGGCCGGGGCCATCGGGGCCGGGAGCCCGGAGGACGTGGGGCAGAACACCTTCGCGGCCACCACGGAATCGTTGCAGCACACCATGGGCAAGGACCGGCCCGAGAGCGGCAGCTACGCTTTCCCGGCCTTCGACGACCATCATCCGCCGGACAAGGGTCTAATAGACGACTGCGTGCATTGCGGGTTCTGCCTGCCGACGTGCCCGACTTACGTGCTATTCGGGGAGGAGATGGACTCGCCGCGCGGGCGCATCTACCTGATGAACAAGGGCCTCGACGAGGAGCCGATGAACGACGAGATGGTGCGTCACTGGGATCTTTGCCTCGGGTGCATGGCGTGCGTCACGGCCTGTCCGTCCGGGGTGCAGTATGACAAGCTCATCGAGGCTACGCGAGGGCAGATAGAGCGCCGCTACGAGCGAAGGGCCGATGATAAGGCATTCCGGGAGATGATCTTCAAGTTCTTCCCGTATCCGAACCGTTTGCGGGCCATCGCCGCTCCCATGCGACTGTACCAGCGTTTCGGCATCGGGGACCGGCTCCGCAAGGCAGGCATCATGGATCGCCTCCCGGCCCGGATGCGGGCGATGGAGGCATTGCTTCCGGATCTTCCGAAAGAAGAGAAAATCCTGGAATTGACCGAGCCGGTGGGCGAGAAACGCCGCCGCGTCGGCATCCTGACAGGCTGCGTGCAGCGCGTGTTCTTCTCCCACGTCAACGCCGCCACGGTGCGCGTTCTGGCCGCGGAGGGATGTGAGATCGTCGCCCCGAAGCAGGGCTGCTGCGGCGCATTGTCCACCCACGCCGGGCGCGAGGAAGAATCCCTTGATTTCGCCCGCAAGACCATAGATACCTTCGAGGGAGAGAACCTGGACAATGTGATCGTCAACGCCGCTGGTTGCGGCTCGACGATGAAGGAGTACGGGCATCTCCTGCGCGACGACCCGGAGTACGCGGAGCGGGCCAAAGAGTTCTCCTCGAAGGTCAGGGACGTGACGGAATTCCTGCACGACATTGGGCCGGTCGCGGAGCGGCATCCCCTGCCGGTCGAGATCGCCTACCACGACGCCTGCCATCTGGGGCACGCGCAGGGCATCCGCAAGCAGCCGCGTCACGTCCTCAAGCAGATACCTGGATTGGGGATAAAGGAGATCCGGGAGTCCGAAGTCTGTTGCGGGTCGGCGGGCATCTATAACATGGTCGAGCCAGAGCCCGCCGCCGAACTCGGGGAGCGCAAGGCGAAGAACGTCCTCGCCACCGGCGCGCAAATTATCGTTACATCCAACCCCGGATGCACGCTCCAGCTTCGGGCCAGCATGAAGAAGATGGGCCGCGAGATGCCAGCCGCCCACCCAATGGAAGTCCTCGACGCCTCCATTCGCGGCGAGCCGGTCGAGGAGCTGTTCCAGTAAAAGCGTGAGAGCGTCCCGTTCCATACTCGCCGTCCCCGCGAACAACCCGCGGATGGTCGAGAAGGCCCTCGCTTCCGAGGCCGACGCGATCTTCTTGGACCTCGAAGACGCCGTCGCCCCGGACGGAAAGGTGGAAGCCCGGAAAGATGTCGTCCGGGCCGTGCGGGAATTCGACTGGCGAGGGAGGCCGACGCTCTTCCGCATGAATGCTCTCGACACGCGGTGGTGGTATCGAGACCTGATCGAGGTTCTTGAGGAGGCCGGAGCCGCCCTCGATGCCGTAATCGTCCCCAAAGTCGGGAGACCGGAGGACCTCCACGCCGTCGCAGTTCTCCTCTACGGGCTGGAGATGGCGGGCGGCCTTGAACCCGGAAAGACAAGAATAGAGGCCCAGATCGAGAACGCCGAA
>JACDGB010000253.1 GCA_013815485.1 Rubrobacter sp. | reverse complement strand
CATCCTGGAGCGCACCGATCGCGAGTCTCGCAAGGCCGCCATGCGCGAGCTGCGCGAGCGGCTCATGGCCCAGAACTAATCCCGGCGCCTGCGCGATGAAGGTAGCCTTCGCCGGCACCCCGGAGTTCGCCGCGACGATTCTCCGTGGCCTGCTCGACTCGGCGCACGAAGTCGCCCTCGTCATCTCTCAACCCGACGCCCGCCGGGGCCGGGGCCGAAAGACAACGAAACCACCCGTCGCCGATGCCGCGCTCGAAGCGGGAATATTTCTCCGCCAGCCCGCGCGCATCTCCGACGCGAACCGTGAGATCTCTACTCAAGGCGTGCTAGTCGTGGCCGCATACGGCCAGATCCTACGCCCCGGAACCCTATATGCCGCGACCCACGGCGCATACAACGTTCACGCTTCCATCCTTCCTTTTTATCGCGGCGCAGCCCCCATCGAACGCGCCATCATGGCCGGGGAAACACACAGCGGCATCTCCATAATGAGCATGGACGAGGGCCTCGATACCGGCCCCGTCGCCCTGCAACGCCAACTCCCAATACCCCCCAATGCTAACGGCGGAGACCTCACCCACGCGATGGCGGAGCTTGGGGCTAAAGCTATAGTAGAAGGTTTGGATCTGCTGGAAAACGCAAGCCTTACCCTCACGCCACAGGATAGTCTTAAAGCTACATATGCGACAAAAATCTCGGTGGAGGATATGAGCATAAGGTGGGATGGAGGGGTTGAAAAGGCGCGAAATTTGGTCAGGGCGCTTGCGCCAGATATAGGGGCAAGGGCTTTCCACGCGGACATGGATGGCCCCATCAAGATACTGCGTTCAGAGAAATCCCAGGCGGGGGCTCATCCGCTGGTTCCCGGAGAAATAAGTGGTGCAAAAGAGCATATTTACGTGGGATGTGGCGATGGGGTGCTGGAGGTATTGGAGTTACAGAAGCCTGGCTCTCGGGCGTTGGATGCGCGGGAGTTCCTACGTGGGAACCGTCTCGAAGGCCGTTTCGAGGTCCAGTAGGCTACAAGATGTGGATCGTGGACGAGGGGCGGGCCGTGGATCTTCGTGCGCCGGGCGCGGGATGTATGTATGTATAGTCGCAAGGTGCTTATGAGGGTATTAACATTACGCGCCGTCGCTGTTAAACTGCGACGCTGAGAAGGAGGGGCAAGACAGTTTGGGAGCTGGGAGGAGAGGGCCATAAGGGAGCCGGAGATCGGCGTTGGCGTATCCGAGCCGGAAGTCGAGATGCAACAGACCGGCTTCGAAGAGGAAATCAGGGTGGCTATCGTTGGCGCGGGTGGTTTTGGGCGCGTGGCTCTCGACGTGTTGTTGGAGGGTGGTTCCGAAGGGGAGATACTCGGCTTCTATGACGACGCTCACGCCGCGCTACCTGACAAAATCCGGGGGTTCCCGGTGCTCGGCGACATCGGGATGCTCAAGAGCATGTTGTCGGTGGAGCCGGTGCATGTGATCGTCGCTATCACCGGCAACCGGGCGCGGCTTCGGGTGGCGAACTCCATCCGTGGTCTCGGGGGGAAGTTCGTGACCGCCGTGCATCCGCTGGCTTATGTGTCCGGCGCGGCGGTCGTGGGGGATGGGTCGGTGCTTGCGCCGGGAGCGGTGGCGCATCCTGGGGCCGTGATCGGCAGCCATTGTTTTCTCGGGGCCAACTCGGTCGTGGATCGGGACGCGGCGGTTGGGGCTGGGGCCTGGATCTCCTCCGGTGCCATCGTGGGCCCGGGGGTCCGGATTGGGGCCCGTGTCCTGCTGGGCCACAACGCGAGCGTGGGCCGGAAGGCGAGCGTGGAGGCCGACGTGATGGTGGAGCCGGGCGATGTAGTGGAGGAAGAATCTCTCAGAGCGGGCCAATGATCGTCCTCGTGGCGGTGCTTTTCGGGCTTTTGGCGGGGAGTTTTTTGAACGTCGTGATCCACCGGGTTCCTCGCCACGAGTCCATCGCGTGGCCGGGCTCGCACTGTCCAGATTGCGGAGAGGCCATCGCGCCGAAAGACAACATCCCACTGATCTCCTACCTGCTATTGCGGGGACAGTGCCGGAACTGCAAGGCGCGCATCTCCGGGCGTTATCCGTTGGTGGAGGCGTTGACGGGACTGCTATTCGGCGCGGCGGCGTACCAGTTCGGGTTCAGCCTGCAATTGTTGTCCGCGCTGGTGTTGATCGGCGTCTTGATTCCGCTCGCCGGCATTGACCTGGAGCATCGCCTCCTTCCGAACGTCATCGTCTTTCCGGCCACGCTGGCGGGTCTTGTGCTGTCAGTCGCCGTAAACCCATCGGGATGGTGGGTGTATGTGATCTCTGCTTTGGGCGTGGCGGGGGCATTGTTCGCGCTCGTTTTGGTCTATCCTGGCGGCATGGGGATGGGCGACGTGAAGATGGGCGGGATGCTTGGCGCGTTCCTCGGGCCTTACGCATTTCTGGCGGTATTCGCTGGGGCTCTGGTAGGAGCCCTGATCGGCGGCACGCTGATGGCTACGGGCCGAATCGGACGGCGCAGCGCGTTGCCTTTCGGGGTGTTCCTCGCCTTCGGTGGATTGCTTGCGCTGTTCTTCGGGAGGGACATCTGGGGAGCTTACATGCGGATGGTGGGGGGAGTCTGAGGATGGGACGTTTCAGGTCACAGGCGGTCGGGATGGACATAGACCGGGGGGCGATCAAGGCCGTTCAGATCACGCCGGGCGGAGGCGGCGCGCTCCAGCACGTCGGGTTCCGGAGGCTGCCGCCGGGCGCTGTGTCGGAAGGGGAGGTCGCCGACCACGACCTGTTGGTATCAGAGATTCGGGAATTCTGGTCCACGCACTCCTTCAAGGGAAAATCCGTGGCGCTCGGGATCGCCAACCAGAAGGTAGTGGTGCGTCTCCTGGATTTCCCCAGGATGAGCAAGGAGGATCTCGCGGGCGCGATCAACTTCGAGGCTCAGGATCACATCCCGATGCCCCTTGACGAGGCTGTAATGGACTATCAGGTTCTCGGGCCTCAGGGCGAGGGGTCTGACTTGGACCGGATCCTGATCGTCGCGGCGCAGAAGGAGATGGTGTTTCGCTACACGGCGGCGGTGCGCGAAGCGGGGCTGCGTCCGGTCGGGGTGGACGTGAAGGCTTTCTCCTTGCTTCGTTCAACCCTGCCGGATGCTCTCTTCGAGGACGAGGGGGCCGTTCTCCTCCTCGACATAGGCACGGAGCTTACAAATCTGGTTGTCTCCCAGAGCGCCAGGCCCACGCTCACCCGTTTCATACCCGGTGGATCCGGCTACTTCATTCAGGCCATCGCCGACGCCGCCGACCTTTCGGAAGACGAAGCCGAGAAGCAACTCATGAACCCGGAGGTGCGGATAGGATACGCGGATGCGGCCATCGGGGCGGAGGTCGAGGAGGCCGGGGACGGTTCGGGGGAGGGACTTGACCCCGCGCTCATCTACGACGTGCGGCGAGGTCTTGAGGACGCGGCGCAGACGCTCGCGGAGGACGTGCAGCGTTCCATCGAGTATCACTACTCCCAGCCGGGGTCGCGGGAGGTCTCTCAGGTCGTGGTCTCGGGAGAAGGAGCGTTGGTCGCAGGTCTGGACAGCTACCTCGGCGAGTTGCTCGGCCTCCCCGCGCAGCTCGCTCACCCAATGCAAAAGCTATCCACCAACAGGTCCAACGTCCCAGACGAGCAACTTCAGATGATGGAACCGGTTCTGGCCGTCGCGCTGGGGTTGGCGCTGGAGGATGAATGAGGCGAATAAACCTCCTTCCTCCCGAGGAACGACGCCGCGCAGCGGCGTCGCCTCGCCGCGGCGTCGTGAGGATACTTCTCATCGTGGGCGCGCTCGTGGTCATTGTCATGGTCGGCGTCTACGTCTACTACCTGATGATGATCAACAACGTGGAGGATGAGATCGCGGATCTGGACCAGCAGATAGCGCAGCAGAACGCCCGGATCGCCGAGCTGTCCCCATACCGGGACATCCAGGCCCGCCTCGACGCGAAGACTGAGGTCGCCGACGGTATCGTGCGGACCCGTTTCGCGTGGGAC
>JACDGB010000252.1 GCA_013815485.1 Rubrobacter sp. | reverse complement strand
ATGCGTCCCTGATCGCCGTGATGCCCCGCGCGGGCGGCGACTACGTGTGGACGAGCCGCGTGCTCGGCGGCGGCGTCGGCTTCGTGCTTGCCGTAACCGGCTGGTGGTTCATCCTGTGGCACTGGGTACCTATTTATGCCGACCTTCTGAACAAGGAAGTCTTCGTGCCGCTCGGCGCGCTCCTGGGCCTGGATGGAGTCGTCACCTTCTTCAGCGGGGCTTCGGGGCTCTTCACCGCGTCCATGATCGTCGCGGTCCTTGCCTCGCTGTACGTCTCGCTCGGCATGAGGGCTTACGCCCGCATCCAGAAGTTCTGCTTCTACGGTGGGCTGGTGGGACTCGCGGCCATGATCTTGATACTTCTCGTCAGTTCCCGGTCGGACTTCGTGACGGCCTACAATGCCGGAGCCCAGGACCTCTTCGGCGCTGGAGGCAACGCCTACCAGGAGACCATACGGGCCGGTGAGGAGGCTGGCGGCACTCCGACTGGCTCCGCCTTGTATCCGACTTTGCTCCTGATACCGTTCCTCGCCTTCTTCAACCTGTACTCCAACTGGGGCGCGACGCTCTATGGCGAGGTCCGGGGCGCCTCGGACTTTCGCAAGAACATCTACGCGATGGCCGGGGCGTTGATCTTTACTTCTATCTTCGCCGTGATCCTGCTCCTTCTCTTCGCCAAGACCTTCGGGTGGGATTTCTACTATGCGGCCAACAGCGCCTTCTGGGCCGGTAGCGGGCCGATATCGGCGTGGCCGTATCCGGGGATGCTCACCGCGATGCTTGTGGGTAACCCCGTGTTGCAGGTCCTTCTGGTGGCCGTGTTGTCATTGTGGTTCTTCGGATGGACCGGGTCGGTGTTCCTGTCGTCTACTCGGGTCGTGTTCGCAACGGCCTTTGATCGGGTACTCCCCGAATGGGTTTCGAGGACCACGAGCAACGGCGTCCCGTACGCGGCGTTGCTGCTCATGCTGATTCCATCCATCCCGGTAAGTTACATGTACGCCTTTGGGGATAACTTCGCCACCTACGTGCTGGACGCCGTGCTTGTCATCGCGATCACCTTCCTCGGCTCGACGGTCTCGGCGGCGCTGATGCCGTGGCTCAAGCCCGACATCTATAATGCTTCACCAATTGCCCGGTATCGTGTCCTCGGGATTCCTCTCATCACGGTCGTGGCGGCGGCCTTCGGCGGGTTCCTCATCTTCTGCATCTACCAGTGGTTCTTCAATGATCTCTACGGCGTCAATAACGGACAGTCCTTGATCTACATGCTGATCCTGTACGCTGTCGCGCTCGGGATCTACGTCGGCTTTCGTATTCTCCGCCGCGCTCAGGGCATAGACCTCAACATGGTCTACGACGAGATACCGGAGGACTGACGCAGGAAGGTCATGGAGCACCATTTCGGACGCTACCACCCGGACATGGAAGCCATGCACCACGGCTTTCAGACACAGCCGTGCTTCATTTGCAGGATGGTGGAGGGAGACGTGTGGTTCCCCGAGAATATCGTTTACGAGGATGATCGGGTACTCGTCTTCCTCGATGGTTACCCCAGAGCCTACGGCTATACGCTCGTGGCGCCGAAGGAGCACCGCGAGCAGGTAATAGGGGACTTCACGGTTGACGAGTATCTGGACCTCCAGCGGCTCGTCTACCGCGTCTCCGAAGCGGTGCGCGAGGAGGTCGGCGCGGAGCGGATGTATCTGTACACGTTCGGCTCCAACCAGGGCAACGCGCACGTCCATTGGCACGTAGTTCCCCTACCGCCTAGCGTGCCGTACGAGGAGCAACAGGGTGCGTGGGCTAGCTGGAGCATGGGCGTGCTGGAGATCCCTCAGCAGGAGATGGCGTCCCTGGCCGCACGCATCGGCTGGAGAATATAGCTGGGGCGGGGCTCACGGGCTCCGGCCTTGTCCTTTCGGAAGTCGGTATGAGCAGTTAAAATTGATGGTGAGAGGAGCAACGATGAAGCAGACGACTGGAACAAGCGAACAGGTTATGGAGCTATCCCGCGAAGAAGGCCGGAAGCAGTTCGACCGGCAAGCTCAACGTTACCTCAAGGTGAGTGGTGACGAATTTGTCCGGTGCTGGGATGCCGGGGAATATGGGGACCCGGACGACCGATCCAAGAACCAGCCAGAGGTTATGCGTCTGGTCATGCTCCTGCCTTTCGTCCGATAGCCTGCAGGAAACCACTTGGCAGGCTAGACGCCGTACGAAGCTTTCGAGGGATTCGTCCACCCTCTTCAGAAAGCTATCTCCTGTTTCAACTCTGAGGCGCACCTGTGGGCTTTGGGCAGCAACGGCTACGGTCCCGGCCAAGAGCACGCGCTGGTCTCGGACGCTGGCGAACCAGTGAGGCTATCCACCGACCAGGATCTTTCGCTCACGTACCTGTTCCGCTACCGTATAGTGAGAGCAGAGGGGGAGCGTGGTCCCTGGAGGGTTACGACCGCCGCCTACTATCATGCGCTCGAAGATGGCGCGAGTCGAGAGATCATCGCCTACCACTGGCATCCCGGCCAGGGCAGCGCCTTCGACTTTCCACATCTCCACATGGGAGTCGGTATAGGCGCGAGTCTCGGAGAGGTTCACAAGCATCACATTCCCACTGAGCGTATAGCCTTTGAGGACGTGCTGCGGTTTGCCGTCCGGGACCTCGGCGCAAGGCCCGCTAGGGACGACTGGGAAGAGATCCTCGATGAAACTCAGGCTGCGTTCGAGGTATGGCGCACTTGGCACGGGTCAGGACCCTAACCGGAGATCAGAGCCTGCAACCGATCCCGCACGGCCTCCAGCGGCACGCGCTCCTGCTGCAAGGTGTCGCGGTCGCGGATGGTGACCTGCCGATCCTCGATGGTTTCGAAGTCCACCGTGACGCAGAAGGGGGTCCCAGCCTCGTCCTGGCGGCGGTAGCGGCGTCCGATGGAGCCCGAGTCGTCGTAGGAGATTCTATAATCGCCCTTGAGGTCATCGTAGAGTTCGCGGGCGATGGTCGAGACGGGCTCCTTCTTGGAGAGCGGGAAGACGGCGGCTTTGATCGGGGCGATGCGCGGGTGCAGCTTGAGGACGGTGCGTTCCTCGCCGTTTACTTCCTCCTCCGTGTAGGCGTCCATGAGGAAGGCAAGCATGATTCTGTCGGGGCCGACGGCGGGCTCGATGACGTATGGGACGTAGCGGTTGTTGGTCGTCTGATCTATGTACTCCAGGTTCTCGCCGGAGTACTTCGAATGCTGCTTGAGATCATAGTCCGTGCGGTTGGCGATGCCTTCGAGTTCGGACCAGCCGGCGAACGGATAGTTGTACTCGATGTCCACCGTGCGCTTTGAATAGTGGGAGAGCTTCTCCTTCGGATGCTCGTAGCGGCGGAGATTTTCTTCTTTGATGCCGAGGTTCAGGTACCAGTTCCAGCGTTCTTCGATCCAGTAGTCGTGCCATCCCTCGTCCGTGCCAGGCTCGACGAAGAACTCCATCTCCATCTGCTCGAACTCGCGGGTGCGGAAGATGAAGTTGCCCGGTGTGATCTCATTGCGAAAAGATTTCCCTTGCTGCGCGATCCCAAACGGCACCTTGACCCGGCTCGTCTGCGTGACGTTCTTGAAGTTCACGAAGATGCCCTGCGCCGTCTCCGGCCTCAAGTACGCCAGGTTCTCCTCGCTCTTGACCGGCCCCATGTACGTCTCGAACATCAGGTTGAACGGTCGCACCGGCGCGAAGTCCCGCCCGCCGTCCATCGGGTCCTTTACCCGTTCGTCTTCCTCGATTATCTTCGTAAGCTCCTCCGCGCTTTTCCCCTCGGCGTCTATGCCGGTGGCGTCTTCGATGAGGTGATCGGCGCGGTAGCGGCGCTTGCTGGTGCGGCTCTCGACGAGCATGTCGTTGAAGGTCTCGGTGTGTCCGGAAGCCTCCCACACCTTCGGGTGCATGATGATGGCGGCATCGAGGCCGACCACGTCGTCGCGCATGTGGACGACCCTTCGCCACCACTCTTCTTTTATGTTCCGCTTCATCTCGACGCCGAGCGGGCCATAGTCGTAGGA
>JACDGB010000251.1:2814-4049 GCA_013815485.1 Rubrobacter sp. | reverse complement strand
CCCATGTCCGAGTCGTCCACGACCGCCGCGAAATTGTACGAGGGAGTGCCGTCGGACTTGAGGATCACGAAGTCCTCCACCCTGGAGAATGAGACTTCGCCACGCAGCCCATCCCGAACGCTCCCGCTCCGCTCCGCCGGACGGAAGTACATCGCGCTCCGTCCAGCTTCGTCGGCGTCTTTGTAGGTGAGCCCGGCATGGTCGAGCTTGTCGGCGGCTGCTTGGTACAGTCTCTGGCGCTCGCTCTGACGATACGGTCCCTCGTCGAAAACCAGGCCGAGCCAGCGGAGGTCTTCCATCTGGCTCCGTTCGAACTCTGGCGTGCTGCGCGCCCGGTCGGTGTCCTCGACGCGAAGGATGACTTCCCCCCCGTGATGGCACGCGAACAGATGGTTGAAGAGCGCGGTGCGGGCGCCACCGAGGTGCAACATCCCGGTCGGGCTCGGAGCGAAGCGCGTGCGAACGTAGTTTATCCGCCAATTTCTTGTCACGATAGTCTATCGGTATCGACAGACAAATCTCGCCGCGCGTCGCGGAAGTCGCGGAACTTTGCCTCCGATGTCCTAAATGGCTTCCCGCAGTGGATGCGCGACGGACCATGGCGAGAAATTTGATGGCGCATGACCGCGAAAGGGTTTGTCTCCCTCATCCCGGTTATCTTCTCGCAAGAGAAGAGCATGGGACCGAAGCGGTCTTCCAGGGTTGGCTCGCTGAGCGTTTTGTTATGTTGTTCTTTCGATCGCTCGAAGTCGTATCCGCGTGAGTACAGTTCCCTAATTACGGCGAACTCTTCATCGTCGAGCATTGGAAACTCCATCTTACGGCGCCATCTGTACATGATCTTCATGACCAAAGCCTAGCATTAGAGTCGAACTAACGACCTTCCAGCAAGCATACGGCCTGCGCCGCGATACCCTCTCCCCGGCCAGTGAAACCGAGCTTCTCACTGGTCGTGCCGCGCACGGAGACCTGGGAGATCTCGACGCCGAGGGCTTCGGACAGGTTACGGCGCATGGCGTCGCGGTGATCTCTTATCTTCGGGCGCTCGCAGACCACGACCGCGTCCACGTTGACCACGGCCCAATTCTCCTCGACGAGCGCCCGTATCAGCCGGAGAAGCTCGATGGAGTCCGCGTCCCTGAATCGTTCGTCGGTATCCGGGAAATAATGCCCGATGTCTTCGAGTCCTGCCGCGCCAAGCATCGCGTCAGTGACGGCGTGCGACAGTACGTCCG
>JACDGB010000251.1:2388-2804 GCA_013815485.1 Rubrobacter sp. | reverse complement strand
CCGCGTCCGAGTGCCCGATAAGACCCCGTTCGTGAGGGATCCCGACGCCACCGAGGACGAGGCGCCGGTCCTCGTTTGCTTCGGCGAAAGCGTGTATATCCACCCCAAGACCTACCCGGAACCTCAGTTTCGCACCTCGCGGCCCACGGCCCGGTAATCTCCACTGCGATCATCGGAACGGGCGAGCAGGATGGCCTCCGCCAGGATGATATCCTCCGGCGAGGTCAGCTTGATGTTGGTCTTCTCTCCAGATACCAGGGCAACCTGCCCCCCGCTCCGCTCCACCAGCGAGGCGTCGTCGGTCGCTTCGATTATGTCCTCTTCGGGGACAGCGAATATACTTCGCAACAAGCCCAACCGGAACGCTTGCGGAGTCTGGACGGCGTGTAACCGTCTCCGGTCGAGGGTCTCGGAGA
>JACDGB010000251.1:0-2378 GCA_013815485.1 Rubrobacter sp. | reverse complement strand
AGCGGGAGCCGTCGTGGATCAGGACGAGCGTCTCGGGGCCTTCATCGCACAGGGCAAGTCCATTTTTTGTCGAGAGGGGGCGGCATGTGCCGGGCGCGGCGCAACCCTCGTACTTGCCGATGCCGGACTCCAGGGCCAGTACCTCGACGCGCTCCCGGTCGCCGACCACGTAGATGCGTGAGATCTCCGGTGATTCCTCGAAGGCGCGCAGGGTGTAGTGAAGAGCGGGGCGTCCCAGGAGGTCCATGAATTGCTTGGGACGGCCCATCCGGCCGCCGACTCCTCCGGCGAGGACGAGGGCTGCCGCGGTAGTAGCTATGTGGCGTCCTCCGCGGTACTCTCGCGCAGTACGGCGTCCACCAGCTCCTCGGCCTCCTTGACCCCTGTATCGCACACCAGCGCGAGTTCGGAGACCAGGATGCGCCGCGCCTTCATCAGCATGTTGCGTTCGCCGGTCGAGAGGTTATGCTCACCGCCGTAGGATGAAAGGTTCCGCACCACCTCCGCGACCTGGGAGATCCCACCTTCGCGGAGCTTGGCCTGGTTGTGCTTGAGACGCTGGTTCCAGTTCTGGGGCATCTCGGTGGCCTCGCCTCTTAGCACGGAGAGCGCCGCCTCGGTGTTCTCTTCATCGGCGCAGGCCCTCAGGCCACTGTCGCCATCGGCGGGGATGCTCAAGGTCAGTTCGGCGTCGGGGATAAATACCACGTAGTAGCGGCGTTCCTCTCCAAGAATGGTCTTTTCCACAACCTCGGAGACGCAGCCGGCGCCGTGGTTCGGGTAGACGACGAAGTCTCCCTCGCTGAAGACCTTGCCTGGGGTTTCCGTCACGCTGTTTTCCGACACTTTTTCCTCCGATTCACTCATCTCTAAAGGACCTCGTTCGAGGTTTCGAGGTTACGCTGGCGTTCCAAGCCGCGATGGATGGCCCGCGCCCGCGCTTGTCCCACGCCCTCGACCTCGTCGAGATCCTCCTCCGAGGCCGCGAGAAGCTCTTGCAGGGTGCCGAACTCCGAGATCAGACGCTCCGCCACCCTTCGCGGAAGGCGCGGCACCCGCTCCAATTGCCTGTAGCCGCGGGGCTTGACGAAGACCTCCTCCGTCTGACCAACGGAGCCGTAGCCGAGAAGCTGGGTGATCTGAACCACCTCAGAGAGCTGCTCGGAGGTAAAGGCATGAAGCTCCGCCCTGACCTCTCTCGCGTCCACGTCCTCGTCCACGTAATCCTTGAGGAGAGCGTCGTACTGGTCGGGGACGTTGTGGAAAGCCTCTTCGAGCTGCATCTGGACCAGCCTCCCCTCGCTGCCAAGCTCCCGCACGTAGGCCGCTATCTCATCGGCGATGCGCGCCGAGTACTCGAAGGTCGAGATAGCGTTCACGACCTCCCGGAGCGTCACGACCCCATCGTACTCGTGGACCGTCAGGTTGCGCGCCTCCTCGGTGAGCCTAGCCGTGAATTTCTCCAGGGTCGCCAGGGCCGAGTTGGACTTCGAGACGACGACCCCGATGTCCTCCAGGACGTGTGGCCCGTATGGACCCTGATACAGGCTCATCATCCGGCGGCGCTCGGAGACCACGATCACGAGGTCTCCCGTCTGCTGGGCGGTGCGATGACCCGCTAGATGGCGCGTGCCCGTCTCCTCCGATTCGAGGCTCTGGTCCGGCGTGAGATAGACGTTTGCGTAGTAGATCAAGGAGATATCAGGCGAGACGACTATGGCTCCGTCCATCTTCGCCAGCTCGTACATGCGCATCGGGGTGAACTCCAGCCCGATCTTCATCCCCCCGGAAAGGATGTTCATGCGTTCGAGCTTCGCGGGATTCGCCACCACCACCAACGCGCCGTTGCTGGCCCTGATGATGTTGTCTATGCTGTGCCTGAGTTCCGTGCCCGGCGCGACCATCTCCAGCGCATCAGCGAGCTCCGGCGGAAGGTTGCGGCGCGGGCTCACAGGAGCGCCACCGCCACGGCTTCCTCTAGCGTGCTTACTTCCACCAGGCTAGTCTCCTTGACCCGTCCGCCCTTGCCGTTCTCGACTTCCGATGCGCCTTCCAGCGTGCCGCCGGAGATGCTCTCAGGCTTTATTATACGCTGGAAGCCCATCTTGAGCAGTTCGGAGACCCTTCTCGGCGCGCCGGAGACGAACCGCAGTTCCCCAGTGAGCCCCACCTCCCCGAAGCACGCAGTCCCCGTCCCCACTGGCATATCACGCAACGCGGAGGCGATAGCGAGCGCAACCCCGAGGTCCGCCGCGGGCTCCTCGACCCTGACCCCGCCCGTCACGTTCACATAGACATCGTGGTCGTGCAGGCTGAGACCGGCCCGGCGGCTGAGGACCGCGCAAAGCATGTTCACCCGCCCGGTATCCACGCCGTTG
>JACDGB010000032.1 GCA_013815485.1 Rubrobacter sp. | reverse complement strand
ACCTCACCGGCGTGGGGCCGGAGTCCCCATTGATAGGGGGTATCGCCGAATGCTTCTGGGAGGCGGACCTGAAGATATTCGGGCCTTCGCGGGCCGCCGCGCGCATTGAGGGCTCGAAGGTCTTCGCCAAGGAGGTCATGCGCCATGCCGGTGTCCCGACGGCCCGCTTCGAGGCTTTCGACCGCGAGGCGCACGCGATCGATTACCTGCGCTCGCTGGACGAGTATCCGGCGGTCGTGAAGGTAGACGGAGCGGCGGCGGGCAAGGGCGTCACCATCGTCCGCGATCGGGAAGAGGCGGAGGACGCCGTGCGGGCCGCTTTCTCGGGGAAGTTCGGGGCGGCGGGGGAGCGGGTGATGATCGAGGAGTACCTGGAAGGCAGGGAGGCTTCGGTCTTCGCGCTGACTGACGGGGAGAACATCCTGCCGTTCCTGCCCGCGCAGGATTACAAGCGCATATCCGATGGGGATGAAGGTCCGAACACTGGTGGGATGGGGGCGTACTCCCCGATCATGTGGATGGAACCAGCCACTTACGCCGCTGTTTTGGAGGAGATCATCCGCCCCACCGTTAGGCAGTTGGCAATGATCGGGGCCTCGTACACCGGCCTGCTCTACGCTGGCGTCATCGTCACTGAATCTGGCCCGAAGGCGCTGGAATTCAACTGCCGCTTCGGCGACCCCGAGACGCAGGCCCTGCTACCCAGGCTTGGCACGGACCTTTTGGAGTTGATGGTTGCCTGCGGCGAAGAGGATCTCGCCGGGCGGGAGGTCTCCTGGTCAGCCGAGAAGACGGTGTGCGTGGTTCTCGCCTCCGAAGGCTACCCCGAGTCCTCGTCCGCGGGAGATGAGATAGTGGGCCTAGAACGGATCCCTACCGGCGTCTACGTCTACCACGCCGCCACGGAGGAGCGGGACGGCAAATTTTACACTGCCGGAGGACGGGTCCTCAACGTAGTCGGGACGGGGACTAGCGTCATCGAAGCCCGTGCCCGCGCTTACGCCGCCGTCGAGGCCATCCACTTCCCCGGCATGCAATACCGCACCGACATAGCCCTCGAAGCGATGGAACTGGAGGACTTATAATGCCCGCCGTTGGAATCCTCGTCGGCAGCGGATCCGACCTCCCGACGATGGAGAAATGCACCAAACGCCTCGAAGACCTCGGCGTCGAACACGAGCTGGAAGTCCTGAGCGCGCACCGCAACCCCGAGGCCGTCGCCGAATACGTCGCCGCCGCACCGGAGCGCGGCATAAATGTCTTCATCTGCGCCGCAGGCATGGCCGCCCATCTGGCGGGAGCCGTCGCTGCTCGCACGAACCTCCCCGTCATTGGCGTCCCCATAGCCGCCGGAACCCTCGGTGGCTTCGACGCCCTGCTCGCCACCGTTCAGATGCCAACCGGCGTCCCAGTCGCAACGGTGGCGGTCAATGGCGCGGCCAACGCTGCCGTGCTCGCCGCCCAGATCCTGGCTCTCGGAGATTCCGAGTTGGCGAAGAGGTTGGAAGGGTAGCTGTGATCGAACGCTACACACTCCCGGAGATTGGCGGTATCTGGACGGAGGAGGCGAAGTTCCGCTCGTGGCTGGAGGTGGAGTTGGCTGTCTGCCGCGCCCGCGCCCGGCTCGGCGAGATCCCCACGGATGAAGTCGAGGAGCTTGCCGGGAAGGCGGGCTTTTCGGTCGGGCGCATCGAGGAGATCGAGCGGGAGACGAACCACGACGTCATAGCCTTCGTCTCCAACGTCGCGGAGACGGTGGACGGCCCCGTCGCCCGTCACTTTCATTTCGGCCTGACTAGCTCGGACGTGGTGGATACGGCGGGCGCGTTGCGGTTGCGGGACGCCCTGGATCTCATCCACAACGAAGCGAAGGATCTGGCCCGATTGCTCGTCGAGATGTCCCTGGAGCATCGGGAGTCGGCGATGGTCGGGAGGACGCACGGGGTCCACGCGGAGCCGATGGTCTTCGGGCACAAGCTGGCGGTGTGGGCGTTCGAGATGGAGCGCAACCTGGAGCGGCTGGCACACGCCCGCGAGATGGCCGCCGTCGGGAAAATATCCGGTGCCGTCGGCGTCTACGCGAACGTGGACCCGAAGGTGGAGGCGTTGGCGTGTGAGGAACTGGACATCGCGTCGGCACTCGCTTCGACGCAGGTCGTGCAGCGCGACCGGCACGCCGAAGTCCTCTCGACGCTCGCCATACTTGGCTCGACATTAGAGAAGGTCGCGCTGGAGATCAGGGGCGCCCAGCGCACGGAGATCCGGGAACTAGCGGAGCCATTCGGCCGCGGCCAGAAGGGCTCATCCGCGATGCCTCATAAGCGCAACCCGATCCTGTGCGAACGTCTCTGTGGCATGGCGCGTCTTCTCCGAGGCTACGCGCAGGTTGGGTTCGAGGACAACGCCCTGTGGCAAGAGCGCGACATAAGCCACTCCTCCGCCGAGCGAGTCGTGCTCCCCGACGCCACCATCGCCGCCTTCTACATGCTCCGCACCACCGCCCGCGTCCTGCGCGGCCTCGATGTGGACGAGGAAAGGATGCGGGAAAACCTGAACATCGGCGGCGGCATCGTGTTCTCCGGGCGCGTGCTGCTCGCGCTGGTCGAGGCTGGTATGAGCCGCGACGATGCATACAAGGTCGTGCAAAACGTGGCAATGCGGGCGTGGAATGGCGAAGGCGGCTTCCAGGATCTGCTATCCGAGGACGAGCAAGTAAATAACAAACTGGGTGCGAAACTCGATGGGCTCTTCGACCCGGCGTACGCGCTGCGTAATGTCGGGGTCGTCTTCGAGCGGGTGCGGGAACTGAGAGAGAGGTTGGAACGTGACTGAGACATTGCTATACGAAGGCAAGGCCAAGAAAGTCTTCACGACAGACGAAGCTAATGTATTACTACATCGCTACAAAAATGATGCGACCGCGTTCAATGCGAAGAAGCGCGGTTCGTGGGAGGGCAAGGGGCGAACCAACGCCACCATGAGCGCGGCGATGTTCGCCTATTTGGAGGAGAATGGCGTCCCGACTCACTTCGTCGAGCAGGTGGATGAGACGAGCATCAAGACGAAGAAGCTCACGATGTTGCCTGTCGAGGTCGTGGTGCGGAACGTCGCTGCTGGGTCCATATCCAGGCTTCTGGGGTTCGAGGAGGGCCACAGGTTCAAGGCTCCGATAGTCGAGTTGTGTTACAAGGACGATGATCTGGACGATCCGCTCCTGAACTGGTACCACTTTCGGGAGTTGGGCGTGGCCGACGAAGACTTGGAGTTCTGCGAGGAGTTGGGCTTGAAGGTCAATGAGATCCTCGCTCCCTTCTTCGACGAGCGTGGGATCCTCCTCGTTGACTTCAAGATAGAGGCTGGGCGCGACGAGGCAGGCAACCTGATGCTGGCCGATGAGATCAGCCCCGATACCTGCCGCTTCTGGGACAAAGAAACCAACGAGAAGCTAGACAAGGATCGCTTCCGCCGCGACATGGGCGGGGTGGAAGAAGCGTACGCCGAGATGCTGCGCCGCGTCACGGAGATTTCAGGTCACGGGCTTCAGGCATCAGGGAAAGACCCGAAGGCCGACGCTTGATGGAGAGAGCGGCAAGTCGTCGGCTTTTGATCGCCAGCGGTCATTGCTTGGCGAATGCCATGCACGAACCGAGTGAACCAAACCTGAAAGCTGAAGCGTGATGCCTGACACCGCAAAGCCTGACAGCTTGAAGATCCGGGTTCTCGTCCGTCCCAAGGAAGGCATCCTCGACCCTCAAGGCGAGGCCGTGCGCGGCGCGCTGCCTGCGCTCGGATTCGATGGCGTGAAGACGGTACACGTCGGGCGGCTCATCGAGATGGAGGTCGAGAGTGCCGACGAGGTGGACGCCATGTGCCGACGCCTGTTGGCGAACCCGACCGTCGAGGAGTACGAGTGGGAGGTTGTTTCGTGAGTCGTGAGGTCGTGAGTCGTACTCCTCTCGACTTACTACTTACGGGAGCGAAGCGACCATGAGAGTAGGCGTTACCGTCTTTCCTGGCTCGAACTGCGACCGTGACGCGCTGCACGCTGTGAAGTTGATGGGGGCGGAGCCGGTGGAACTGTGGCACGCGGATGCGGATTTGAAGGGCTCGGACGCGGTGATCGTGCCGGGCGGCTTCTCCTACGGCGATTACCTCCGTCCCGGCGCTATCGCCCGCTTCGCCAAAGTCATGGCGCCGCTCGAAGAGTTCGCCAGAGAAGGCGGCCCGGTCCTCGGGGTCTGCAACGGATTTCAGGTTCTTTGTGAGGCGCATCTCTTGCCCGGAGCGTTGTTGCAGAATACGCACCTGCGCTTCGCGTGCGACCGCGTTCGCGTGCGCGTAGAGACAGCGGATACGCCCTGGACCGCCGCCTGCGAGCGGGGCGAGGAACTGGTGCTTCCCGTTGCTCACAATGAGGGCAACTATTTCGCTGACGCGGAGACGCTGGCGCGGCTGGAGGATGAGGGACGGGTCGTGCTTCGGTATCTGGAGAACCCGAACGGTTCGATGAACGACATAGCTGGCGTGTGCAATGAAGCTCGCAATGTCGTCGGCGTAATGCCGCATCCGGAGCGGGTTTCGGATTCCGCGCTCGGCTCGGATGAGGGGCTGAAGATTTTGCGTTCCGTGTTGGCGGGGGCCACGGTTTGAATATCCAGGAGACGTACAGTGTGCTCGGGCTCTCGGACTTCGAGTACGACCGTATCCTGGAGCTTCTGGGAAGGGTGCCGAACTTCCTGGAACTCTCGCTTTTCTCCGTGATGTGGAGTGAGCACTGCGGCTACAAGAACTCGCGTCCGCTGCTCTCGCGTTTTCCGAACGAGGGGCCTCGCGTTCTTCAAGGGCCGGGGGAGAACGCTGGCGTGGTCGAGGTGGGGGATGGGTGGGCGCTGGCTTTCAAGGTCGAGAGCCACAATCATCCCTCGGCGGTCGAGCCTTACGAGGGGGCGGCGACGGGGGTTGGTGGGATCATCCGCGACATCCTGGCGATGGGTGCGCGGCCCGTGGCGCTGCTGGACGCTCTACGCTTCGGGCCGCTGGATGATGAGCGCAACCGCTACCTCTTCCGGGAGGTCGTGCGTGGCATCGGGGGATATGGGAACGCCGTCGGGGTGCCGACGGTTGGCGGGGAGGTCGAGTTCTCGGAGGCGTACTCGGGAAACCCGCTGGTGAACGCGATGTGCGTGGGGCTCATTAGGACGGAGAACCTGATGCGCTCGCGGGCGACGGGGGAGGGGAACCTGGTCGTGCTGCTGGGGTCGAAGACCGGCCGCGACGGCATTCATGGAGCGACTTTTGCCTCCGGGGAGCTAACGGAAGAGTCCGAGTCCAGACGCTCCAACGTCCAGGTTGGGGACCCGTTCGCGGAGAAGATGCTGATCGAGTGTTGCTTGAAGTTGCTGGAAGAAGATTTGCTCGTCTCGTTGCAGGATTTGGGGGCGGCGGGGATCACATCCTCTGCCTCGGAGATGGCGGCGAGTGGCGGCGTCGGCATAGATATCGAGGTGGAGAAGATTCCGCGCCGCGAGAGCGGAATGGAGCCGTTCGAGGCTATGATCTCGGAGTCCCAGGAACGGATGCTCGCCGTCGTCGAGCCGGGGGACGAAGAAAAAGTCCTGGCCTTCGCACAACGGTACGGCATCGGGGGTACAGTGGTCGGGCGCGTCGCCGGTCACGGGGACCTGCGCGTGATCGAGAACGGCGAAATCGTCGGCTCCGTCTCCGCAGAATATCTTGCCGACGCCCCCGTCTACGAGCGCGAGATCGTCCGGCCAGAATATCTGGCTGAAGTACAGAAGCTGGATCTCGAAACGATACCCGAGCCGGATGACTACAACGAAGTCTTGTTGAAAATGCTCGCGCATCCAAATTTGCGGTCGCGGAGAACCATCTTCGGACAGTACGATCACGAGGTCGGCACGAACACCGTGGTCAGGCCCGGTGCGGACGCGGCCGTCATGAGGATCAAAGGCACGAAGCGCGGCTTCGCCATGACCACCGACGGTCGGGGCCGTCATTGCTACTTAGATCCGAGGGGAGGCGGCGCGGCGACCGTCGCCGAGGCGTACCGGAACCTGTCATGCGTGGGGGCGGAGCCGGTCGCCATCACCAATTGCCTGAACTTCGGCAACCCGGAGAAGCGGGAAGGTTATTATCAGCTCGCCGAGTGCATCGAGGGCATGTCCGAGGCGTGCGAGGTCTTAGGCACGCCGGTCGTGAGTGGCAACGTCAGTTTGTACAACGAGACGGCGCGAGGCCCGATCTACCCTACTCCCGTCGTCGGGATGGTCGGCGTGCTGGAGGACGTTACCTGCCACGCCACGCCTGCCTTCAAGCGCGAGGGGGACATGGTCGTGGTGCTCACGGGAACGATGCGGCCGACGGGTGAATCGCCCCTGGCGGGTTCAGAGTATCTGGAGATCGTTCACGGCAGAGTGGCCGGCGTGCCTCCGAAGCCGGACCTAGCGGCGGAGAAACGGGCTTCCGATCTGGTGCGGAGCATGGTCCGATCCGGACTCATAGACACGGCCCATGATCTGTCAGGAGGCGGAGAACTGGTGGCGCTGGCGGAGATGGCGCTGTCCGACGGTATTGGGCTGGAATACAGCGTGCCCGAGATCGAATTTATGAGCGGACACGGGCGTCTGCTCGAAAATCTCCTCGGGGAAAAGGGAGCGGGCTTCATAATCGCGTTCCCGGAAGAACGATGGGATGAAGTGCAAGATGCTTTGAGTGATTTCGCTTACGACAACATTGGCTATACCGGAGGCGAGAGGTTCGAGCTCGAAGGTCTCATTGACCTGGGCATGGAAGAACTGAGAGAGGCTTACGAGCGGGACCTCTTCGGCGTTCCCGGCGAGGTTCTCGGTGGATCGGAGGCCGTGGGTTGAGCGCGGAGAAGGTGAACCTCGTCGAGAAGCTCGGGTTGTTCGATGAACACTGGAGCCCGAAGATCGTGGGCGAGTTGAACGGCCAGCATGTGAAGCTGGCAAAATTGCTTGGAGAGTTCGTCTGGCATCATCACGATGAGGAGGACGAGCTTTTTCTCGTCGTAAAGGGACGATTGCGGATGGAGTTACGGGAACGGAGCGAGTGGATCGAGGAGGGCGAGTTCATCGTGGTGCCGCGCGGTGTCGAGCATCGGCCGGTGGCCGAAGAAGAGGTGCATGTGATGCTCTTCGAGCCGGCGTCCACGCTGAATACGGGCAACGCGACGAGCGAGTTGACGGCACCGGATTTGGACAGGATCTGAGACCCGGAAGGTGAGCTTTGTGAGCGAGGATTACCGCGACTCCGACGGCAAGCCGAAGGAGGCGTGCGGCGTCTTCGGACTGTACTCGCGCGAACTTGCAGGGGAGCTGGCCCAACGCACGTATTTCGGGCTGTACGCTTTGCAGCATCGGGGACAGGAATCCGCCGGTATAGCCGTCTCTGACGGGACGCGCACAACGGCGGTACGGGACATGGGCCTCGTGTCTCAGGTCTTCGACCCGCCGCGGCTGGCGGCGCTTGAGGATGGACACATCGCGCTCGGGCACGTCCGGTATTCGACCACGGGGTCGGCATCCTGGGAGAACGCCCAGCCTGAGTTCCACGGCCGCGGCGACGTGAACGTGGCCGTCGCTCACAACGGCAACCTGGTAAATGCCGCCAGGCTCGGGGCTGAACTATCCGAGGAGGGGTTCACGTTCAACTCCACTTCGGACACTACGTTCATCGCGGCGGCGGCGGTGAGCGAGTTGGAGAAAGGACGTTCCGTGGGCGAGGCGGTTCGGGAGGCGATGCACAGGCTCGAAGGCGCC
The DNA here is from genome assembly GCA_013815485.1 of Rubrobacter sp. GTDB lineage: Bacteria > Actinomycetota > Rubrobacteria > Rubrobacterales > Rubrobacteraceae > JACDGB01. Next base: position 2,693 of record JACDGB010000032.1, on the reverse strand, counting down.
TATTCGGTAGCCATGATCTTCCGTGACAAGCTCGTCGCATTTCGGGACCCGCGCGGCTTCCGGCCGCTGTGCATCGGGGAGGTTGATGGCGGGTACGCGGTCTCCAGCGAGACGTGCGGGCTGGACATTATCGGGGCGAAATTTCTGCGCGTGGTGAAACCAGGCGAGGTCGTCGTGATAGACGACGCGGGGATCACGAGCTACCAGGCCGAGAGTCCCAGGACGGCGCTATGCGTCTTCGAGTACGTGTACTTCGCCCGCCCGGACTCGCGCTTCGACGGGCAGGAGATCGGGGACTCCCGACAGAAGATGGGAGAGTTCCTGGCCGAGGAGGCTCCGGTGGAGGCCGACGTGGTTATCCCGGTCCCTGACTCGGGGATGATGGCGGCGGTCGGGTACTCGAGGCGCAGCGGCATCCCGTATGGCGAGGGCCTCATCAAGAACCGCTACGTCGGACGGACGTTCATCCAGCCGACGGACGGGATGCGACAGATCGGGCTGCGCCTGAAACTGAACCCTCTTCCCAGCGTGATCGAAGGCAAAAAGGTCGTGGTGGTGGACGATTCCATCGTGCGCGGAAATACGAGCCGCAAGCTGGTGAAACTGCTCTTCGAGGTTGGCGCGGTGGAGGTCCATTTCCGGGTGTCATCGCCCCCCATAACCGGCCCCTGCTACTACGGCATAGACATGGACAGCCCGGACCAACTCGTCGGAGCGCAGCACGCGGTCGAGGAGATAGAACGGCAGATCGGGGCCACGTCACTGGCATACCTCTCGAACGAGGCAATGGTCCGGGCCACCGGGCAACCGAAGAAGAACCTCTGCCGCGCCTGCTTCGACGGCGAATACCCGACCGACGGCGTCTCCGAGAAGTTCGCCCTAGAGAACCAGACGCACTACGTCACCACGCCGGATGGATAGAGATTTCGTCGGGACCGCCCCCGAAGTCCGCACGGTCGCTGAATGGCACGAAGCTCTGAACGCCGGAGACGTGGACCGGCTGGTGGAACTGTCGCACCCGGATGTCGAGGTGGGCGGCCCTCGTGGGAGCGGACGCGGCGCGGGGCTGCTCCGTGACTGGGCGAACCACGCGGGCGTTCGTCTCGTCCCCCGGCGGGTCTTCTACGCATCGGGGACGGTGGTCGTGGAGCAGGAGGCGTCGTGGACTTCCGTGGAGACCGGCGAGACGGCCCCGGCGCAGACCGTGGCCTCCGTCTTCGTCGTCCGCGACGGTCGGGTTGCGAGCGTGGTGCGCCACGATGCTCTGGCCGACGCCCTGCGCGCTGTGGCACTGGACGAGTCGCACGCGATAGAGGACGGCCCGTTTTGATCCGCGAGTCGCTGCACATCCGTCGCTTCGAGCCGGGAGACGGAGAGGATGTCCGGCGGCTGCACGAAGCGGCCCTGCGTGAAGTCGGAGCGTTCATCGAGGACCCTGAGCTGGATGAAGACCTTCTCGACATCGAGGCTTCTTACCTCGGTAGCGGCGAGTTCTTGATCGGCGAGTTGGAAGGGCGGATGGTGGCGATGGGCGCGCTGCGCCGAACGGGGCCGGATCTGGCGGAGGTCAAGCGGATGCGCGTCGAGCCGACTTATCAGGGACGCGGCTATGGACAGAATATCTTGACCACCCTGGAGAAGCGAGCCGCAGACTTAGGCTACCGTAACCTCCACCTCGACACCGCCGTTCACCTTGAGACGGCCCGGCATCTGTACGAGCGAAATGGCTACAGGGAGATGCGGCGCGGCAAAATAGGGTCGCTCGACTGCGCCTTCTACGAGAAAAGCCTTGTCTGAAGGGCATGGATCATACGAGGCCGCCGGGGTCTCTATCGAGCGCGGAGACCGGGCCGCCGCCCTGATGCGTTCCGCTGTCGAGGCCACGCACGGCCCCGAGGTCGTGGGTGGGATGGGCGGTTTCGCGGGTCTATATGCGTTGTCGGGGATTGAGGATCTGGTGCTCGCTTCGACCATAGACGGCGTCGGCACGAAGACCGTGGTGGCGCGGGAGGTGGGACGCTACGACATTTTGGGCGCGGACATCGTGAACCATTGCGCCAACGACGTGCTCGCCACCGGGGCGCGGCCGCTGATCTTCCTGGATTATTTGGCGAGTGGCCGTCTGGACCCGGAGGCCGTCGCGGACGTGGTGCGGGGCGCGGCAGAGGCGTGTGGCGCCCTGAGTATCGCCCTGATCGGCGGTGAAACGGCGGAGATGCCGGGGATGTACGAAGTGGGGGATATGGAGATCGTGGGCTGTTGCGTGGGAGCGTGTGAGCGTTCGGAGGTCATCACTGGAGAGACAGTGCGTCCAGGAGACGCGGTGATCGGGCTTTCGTCCAGCGGACTCCACACCAACGGCTACACGCTGGCCCGGAAGGTGATCGAGGATTCCGGCCTCTCGTACTCCGATACACCGGACCCGCTCGAATGCACGGTCGGCGAGGCGTACCTGGAGCCGCACCGGGCTTATGTCCGGGAGATCTGGGCTCTGCGCGAGGCGGTCGAAGTGCGTGGGATGGCGCACATCACCGGCGGAGGACTGGCGGGAAATTTGCCGCGCTCGCTCGGTGGACTTGGGGCGAGGCTGGACGCCAGTTCGTGGGAAGAGCCCGCAGTGTTCACCATGATCCGGAGTCTTGGAAACATCCCGGAGGATGAGATGCGCCGGGTCTTCAACCTCGGCGTGGGCT
>JACDGB010000250.1 GCA_013815485.1 Rubrobacter sp. | reverse complement strand
ATGACGAGGTGTACCAAGCCGACGACATCTCCGAAGTCGAGCACGATGACCTTGCCGCGCCGCCCGGTCCCGCGCAGCCTCTTCCCGGCGAGGCGACGGGTAAATTCTTCCGGCTCCACGTTGGTCACGTCCGGGCGGAAGACCGCCGCCCGCAGCACCTTCCGTCCACCGGCCAGGGAGAAAACGTCCTCCGAGATGACCATGGTTTCGGGAAGCTCCGGCACTATGCGCCTCCAGCTTCTTCGAGCAGCCGTTCCAGATAACGGGCCACGCCGTCTTCCTCGACCGGCGAAACGACCTCGTCGGCGGCCTCGCGCACTTCCTCGGTCAAGCCGCCGACGGCTACCCCATGCCCGACGAATCGGAGCATATCCACGTCGTTGTCCGCGTCCCCGAAAGCGATGGCGCGGGCGGAGTCAACGTCCCAGTGTCCGCACAGGAACTTCAGGGCCGTGGACTTCGTGCCTTCGAGGCTCCCAATCTCGACATAATGCGGCAAACTGCGGGTCACGAAGAGCCGACCCCGAAACGCTTCCCGCGCCTCCTCCAGCCAGTGGGGCACGTCGCGTGGATGGTCCACGATGACGAGTTTGATCGGCTCTTCCCCATCCTCCCTCAGCCACTGCGCGAGCGAGTCCACGATGGACACGTCCGGCTCCTCGCCTCGCAGGTACTCCCGGGTCGCCGTGGTGTCAGGAGAAGTAACGATGCGCCCGTCCACGAAGACGCGGGCGTGCAAGCCGCGCTCCGCCGCCCATTCGACGATCTCCGCGCTCGCCTCGCGTGACAGCGTGCGATGCAACAAAGTCTCGCCGTTCATCCGCCGGACCATCGAGCCACCGTAGCAGATCACGGGGTCCGAACCGCAGAATCCCAGCCTTTCGGCATGTTCCCTGGCCCCCTCGAATCGCCTCCCCGTCGCCACCACCAGACGCATCCCGCGCTCCCTGAGCCCACGCATGGCGGCGATGGTCCGCTCAGAGATCTTCAAATCCCGCCGCAGTACAGTACCATCCAGGTCGAAGGCCCCCAGATCATAGGGCAGGCCATTCTTCTCGACGTTGTGGCTTGTGGTCAACGTGAGCTTTCCGATCTCTTCGATATGTGGAGCCGAGGGGATTCGAACCCCCGACCTCCGCCGTGCAAAGGCAGTAAGATAGTTTGCCAGAGGTTTCTGTAGCTTGCAAAATCCCTGCAAATGTCCGTGTTACTGCTTAGCGCTCTTCCCGGCATTTCAGGAGGTTCACTCAGGTTGCTGCACGGTTGCTGCACTAGGTCCTCCGTCCACGCTTCCCCGTGGAGCCGGATCGGGACGATGAAGACGAAACATTTGATATGCTCTCATCTCTGTAGACAATACACTCAGCGGAAAATCGTATAAGGAGGAGAAGTGTGCGACCTACCGTGGCTCCCACCGGGGTACCGGTTGGATTGGTCGGACGTAGAAGTGCTCATCCTGAGCCGCTACAATGGCTACTTCGTCGCCGCCTTCAGCACAATGGGCGCCACCAAGGAGGGCATCCGCCACGCCGCCGAGGAGGATCACCGGAAGCTAACCGATCCCGGTCCCGCACACCGTCGCCGAGACGTGTGGGCGAAAAGAAAAGGTGCCTATGAAAAGCACACGCGTCGCAGCTGACTCCGACCGAGACCTGATCCGGCGCTGCCTTGCAGGCAGCGTCGGCGCGTGGCAACGGTTGTTGGACAATTACGAGGGCCTAGTGTACTCCATACCCTTAAGATACGGGTTATCCCGGGATGACGCCGCCGACGTCGCGCAGATCACCTTCACCATCCTGATCCAAAGTCTGCATACCTTGTCTGAGGACAGCCGCCTTGGCCCGTGGCTCGCAACCGTCGCGCGCCGCCACACCTGGCGCTTTCTGGAACGCAACCGCCGCGAGACCGCGAGCGAGCGCCTGGAAGACACGCGCCTCGCCCAGAGCGCCGTGCTTCTCGGCAAGCACGACGCCGACTCCATAGAGCACTGGGAACTAACTGAATGGCTGGACACGGGCCTCTCGAAGATCAGTGAAAGCTGCCGAGAGTTGCTGCTCGCGCTCTACTTCCAGCCCGAGCAGCCCTCCTACGCCGAGATCGTCGACCGCCTGGGCATGCCCCTGGGTAGCATCGGCCCCACCCGCGCTCGCTGTCTGAAGCGTCTGAAGCAGGTGCTAGGTGAAGGCTAGCGCACAAATATTCTCAACGGCACCCGGGATTAGGTATTTTTCGCCCACGTAGGAGCATATGTATTGTAAAGTCATGTCACCAGAACGCTTTGGAGGTCAAGCCCGTGTTGGAGTCTGGGGATAGGGAGTTCGCTCGGTTGGTGGACTGGGTCGAGGGCCGCCTGTCCGAGCGAGAGGCCCGGACCGTTGAGAAGCAGGTGGCGACCGACAGTACCATGCACACCAACGTCACGTGGTTGCGGGCGTTTGCCCTGATCAGCGAGGCCACCGTAATAGCTTCGCCTCCACCCGAGGTGCGAGACACCTTGGTCGATCGCTTCGAGGCGTATGCAGAGGGCAAGCAACGGCCTGGCTTGCTGAAGCGCTTGGTCGCGACGCTCTCATTCGACAGTGACCTGCAACCGGCGGTCGGCTTGCGGGCGCTTGGCACACCGGAGTCGAAGCGGCAATTTGTCTACTCCTCCGAAGTCGCCGACGTCGCCATCAACCTTCGGTCGCGCCCTCACGACGGGCTCTCGGACCTCTATGGCCAAATCTTCCCCGTAGACGGCACCGACCCTGGCGCTTTCGGTGCGCAACTGCTGAAGGGTTCCTCGAAAGCCGCCACGACCACCACGAATGACCTGGGCGAGTTTTCGTTCGGAGCCGTGCCGCCCGGCACGTACGAGGTGCTTGCGAGCAGCGACCAGGTGGAGATCCGGCTTACAGGGGTCGAAGTGCGCCGCGGGAGATGACACCAGCTTCTGGTCATGAGATAGAGACCGAGCTGTTAAGTGAACTATGGGCCTTGCCGACGCTTGAGCAGCGATCGGCGTTCTTGCACGCTGCGGAGTTGCTGAACGCGGATGGCCTGGAAGGATTGCTCAACGCTGCAGACCGGTTGGTGCACAGCAATCCGGGCGAGGCGCACCGCCTGGCTGCCCTGTGCGCGGATGTGGCCGACCGTGCCGCTGCGCCTGCCGCCATGCCACGCGCAAATTACATAAGGTCCAGGATCTACGCCGAGAATGGTGAGTTCGACACGGCGCTTCGTATGGCCAAATCCGCTTACGAAGGGTATCTCTTTCTCGGAGAGAGCTTGGAGGCTTTGCGCACCTATGTGGGGCGCATGTCCATATATCTCGAGTTGGGACTTTACCAGGAGGCGCTTGATGCGGGCCAACTCGTCCTAGACAGCTTGGAGGGCATAGGCGAACTCGACGTGGCGCCTACGGAACAACAGTCAACGCTTTTGTCCGCGCTCGTGCATCAGAACCGTGGCATCTGCTACGAACGCACCGGCCGCTACGACGAAGCGCTCGGCGCCTACGCGGGCGCCGAAGAGCGCTACCGGGCCCTCGGCATGAGTGAACGCCTGGGCGAGATTCTGGATAATCGGGGCCATATCTTTCTCCACCTCGGTCGGGGCAACGAAGCATTGGCGGCCCACGAGGCCGCGGCGGCCGTCTTCGCCGAGGCTGGCCTCAGCCTACCGCATGCCATGGCCCTCAGCAATATTGGAGAAGCGAATCGGCGACTGGCCAACTACACGCGCTGCCTCGGCGCGTTCGAGCAGGCGCGTCGCCTGCACGATTCCCTCGACGCGCTGGTAGAGAAAAGCTTGCTTTCATTGGACATGGCAAATGCCTACCTGGAACTCAACCTGTACTCAGAGGCGCTGGCCAACTATCAAGAGACCAACGAGCTGCTACGGGGTATGGGCATGGCCCACGATCGAGCACGGGCACTTTGGGGTATGGGATTGGCGCTAGGGGGCCACTCACGGTTTGAGGAGGCCGAGGAGGCGCTAGATGAGGCTGCGGACCTCTTTGCGGCCGCTGACAACGCGCCGCTGCTCTCGGGCGTGATGCTGGAGCGGGCGTCCTCACTGACGACTCGCGG
>JACDGB010000249.1 GCA_013815485.1 Rubrobacter sp. | reverse complement strand
GTTCTGCACCGCCGCCTGCATACACCTTCGCCCCGAAAACGGCGGCTTTTCCCTGACCGTGGCCCGCGGCGGACACCCCGCGCCACTCCTCTTGCGCGCCGATGGCTCCGTGGAGGAGTTCGGATGTCCCGGAAAAGCACTCGGCGTGTTTCCCGACCCCGGCCTCGAAGAGAGCACGGCACAGCTCGAACCAGGCGACGCCCTCGTCCTCTACACCGACGGCGTCATCGAAGCCCGCGCTCCCGGCGGCGCGCTCTTCGACCACGAACGGCTCGTCCGTGTCCTGGGCGCACTCGGCGGCCTCGACGCTTCATCCATCGTCCGGAAAATCAGGGATGCCGCGCTGGAGTTCCAGGAAGGCACGCAGCGCGACGATCTCGCCATTTTCGTGCTACGAGCGCCGGACGAAAGTCCGAGTGTCGCGTAAGACGGCGAGCGACACTAGTCAGACGGAAGTGATACCGAATCCGGGCGAAGAGTTCGCTGCGTCTGTCTCTCGTGAGTCGGAAGTCGGAAGGGCGAGTTTCAAACCCGCCCGTAGCTTTAGATCCGCGCGCCAAACGTGAAGGAGAACAGACGGATTCGGTATAAGTCGGCGTAATGCCCGAGTTCGGTGCATCGGAAGAAGAGGCTGGCACGGTGGCGCATGCTCTGATTGTCTATGCGGAACTGCTGCCGACCGGCCTGGATCGGCCAGGCGCGAATAGTTCCAGCACGTCGCTTGCCACATCCACGACGCTGGGTTTGCTCACTCTCATTTCGACGACGCTGATTGAGCTTTTCGGAGTCCGGCGAGAGTGACGAGCCCTATGGCCGCCAGCGCCGCCGCGACGAGTTGGATGGTCCAGATGGCGTCAGGGAGACGGGCTTCGAGGAGCATTCCGGCTACGATGGGGCTCGCGCCGTATGAAGCGCCGAAGCAGGCTCCGAAGAGCGCCAGGTAGGTGCCCCGGAGGCGAACGGGGGCGAGGCTGGCAGCGAGGGCGGGGCCGGCGACCTCCAGGATCATCTCCGCCAGCGTGAAGAAACCGGCGAACGCCACGAGTATCCCGAGGAACGAATCGGTGAAGAGTAACGTTGCGGAAGAGGCCGCGAAGAGCCCCGCCCCCGCGAGCAACGCCCCGATCTTCGAGGTGCGGTCAATGAGATACGACACAGGGAGTTGGAAGAGGATCACCATGAGCCCGTTCGCCCCGAGGAAGAGCCCGATCCGTCCGTCCGGGACGCCGACGAAGTTACTGGCGTAGATCGGGAGCGTCTGCCAGTCCTGGGTGAATACGTAGTACAGAAGCACCCCAGCCCCGAGCAGCGCCAGCAACCGAGTATCCGAGAGTGCCTCCCGCAACCCGGAGACCTGTCTCTTCTCGTCCGCTGTTCCCGGCGCGGGCATTGACTCCCTGACCTTGAGCGCAAGCGCGAGCATGACGAGCGCCGCCAGAACGGCGGTCCCCACGAAGAGCGCGCGGTAGACCGTGCCGGAGCCTCCAGCGGCGGCCGAGACGAGGCCAGCCGTCATCGGGCCGAGAGCCCATCCGACGTTGCCGCCGACCCGGACCAGGCCATAGGCACGGGAGCGCATCCCCGGCGGCGTCACGTCGGCGACCATCGCGTTGCGAGCGGCGTCGAACATGGCCGATCCAAGCAGCCCGGCGGCCACGGAGACCGCCAGGAATCCGGCGAAACCGTCCACGACGGCGAAGAGAGAGAACGTCGCCGCGCTGCCACCGAGGGCGAGCAACATCGGCGGCTTGCGCCCGAGACGGTCGGCCAGCGGACCCGAGATCAGGCCGGATATCACGCTCGCCACCGCTAGAGAACCCAATCCCACCCCCACCAGCGAGAGCGGTATCCCGAGTACATTGTGGAAGTAGATCGTGGAGAATGGGAAATACAACCCCTGCCCGAACCGGAACACGAGCATGGCGAGAAGCAGCAGCCACACCCGCCGGTCAAATCCACCGACAACCTTGTCCAACCGCCTCAGCACCCGGCAATGATATCGGGAACACGCCCCGGAAAGCTGTAAGATACTTCCAGAGGTCATACCAGAGAGGGACAGCATGGACGGCATGGGAAAGTCGGGGTTGCCAGAATCTCTGGCGGCCCTCGCTCGGGCGATTCGGGAGCGGAGCATCTCCCCCGTCGAGGCCGTGGAAACATGCCTGGAACGCATCGAGGCCGACGAGACGAACGCATTCATCACGGTGACATCCGAGAGAGCGATGGAGCAGGCGAAAGAGGTGGAGCGGGAGATACTAGCCGGAGAGCATCGCGGCCCGCTGCACGGCGTTCCCGTCGCATTGAAGGACCTCATCTATACCGAGGGCGTCCGTACCACCATGGCCTCTGCGTTCTTCGAGGATCACGTCCCAGACGAGAGCGCCACGGTCGCAAGAAAGCTCGAAGAGGCTGGCGCCGTGCTCGTCGGCAAGACCAACACCCACGAGTTTGCATACGGCCCGACGGGTGACCGATCGTTCTTCGGGCCGACCAGAAACCCGCATGACCACGCCAGGATCACGGGCGGCTCCAGCGGCGGCTCAGGCGCGGCTGTCGCAACAAACCTGTGCTACGCAGCCGTCGGCTCGGACACGGGCGGCTCCATCCGCATCCCCGCCGCCCTCTGTGGCATCGTCGGCATGAAGCCGACCTTCGGGCGCGTGAGCAAGCACGGCGTCTTCCCACTCTCTTGGACCCTCGACCACGTCGGACCCATCACCCGCCACGTCGAGGACAACGCTCTCATCCTGAACGCCCTCGCCGGCCACGATCCGAGAGATTTTTACTCCGTGGATCTTCCCTCCGAAGATTTCACCCGTGACCTGCGGCTTGGAGTCCGGGGCACCGTCATCGGCATCCCACGAGATTTCTACTTCGAGCATGTCGAGGAAGGGATCGAGGCTCGGGTGCGTGAGGTAGCGGAGGTCTTTCGCTCCCTCGGCGCGGAGGTGCGCGAGGTGGCGATACCGAACGCATGGGAGACTCTGAAAGCGCAGCGGCTCACCCTCGCTTCGGAAGCCTACGCCGTCCACGAAGAGCGACTCAAGACCGAGCCGGAGAGGTTCGACGATCAAGGACTCGAACGCCTGCTCAACGGCGAGAAACTGGAAGCGTACCGGTACGCGAACGCGCAGCAGAGGAAGCTCCGTTCACGGGAGGAATTCGCGGACGTCCTGGAATCGGTGGACGTGATCCTCACCCCAACCGTCCCCATCCCAGCAACGGAGATCGGCCAGCGGCAGACGAACATCCACGGTTACGAAGAAGCCGTGTACTCTGCCCTCACCCGCCTCACCGGCCCCACGAACATGAACGGTCTCCCAAGCCTCTCCATCCCGTGCGGCGTCACCACCACCGGCCTGCCAGCAGGCGCGCAACTCATCGGTCGGCCCCTTGACGAAGCCACCCTCTACCGTTTCGGCCACGCTTACGAGGAGGCCGCTCCCTAAAAACCAAGTCTCCTTTCACCTCCGGTGCGCTTTTCTAATCCTCCTGACCAGCTAATACGCGCCGTTCCCGAATTTATCTCCGCTCTTCCGATAAAAGTGAATATGTTCATAAATCGCTCTTGACACCTCGTTCCCGAGCGCGCATACTCCTTCTAATGAACGCGTTCAGTTAAGAAAGTAGTGATGGATGTGATGGTGTTGACCTACGTGGCTTATCTGGTGATAAGCGTGGGGCTGACGGTATGGGTGGCGAGGACTTTGTCGAGTAATGGGCGGGCGTTTCTGGTTGATGTATTCGAGGGAGATGGGGGGTTGGCGGATTCGGTCAACCGTTTGCTGGTGGTTGGGTTCTATCTGATCAACCTCGGATACGTCAGTCTGGCGCTCAAGATCGGGGGCGACGTAACGACGTTGCAAGCGGCGTTCGAGGTTCTTTCACGGAAGGTTGGACTAGTGCTCCTGGTCCTGGGATTCATGCACCTGTTCAACCTCTTTGTTTTCAGCTGCGTCTGGCGCTCGGCCTCGAAGTCGAGAGAGGCCAGAAACGCGCCAGACACCGGAACCCCGCAGCCCGTGGACGGCTGAAAATCGGGGCGCGACAAGTAGCCGAAGCGACGCTTGCGGGAAATCGGAGGGGAGAGGCTCGGGTCT
>JACDGB010000248.1 GCA_013815485.1 Rubrobacter sp. | reverse complement strand
CCTTCAGGTTGTTCGACCAGGTGCCCGGTCGAGGTTGAAAGCGGCGCTGATGAGGGCCAGGTGCGTGAAGGCTTGCGGGAAGTTCCCCAGATGCTCGCCAGTCGGCCCGATCTCCTCTGAATAAAGCCCGAGGTGGTTCGCGTAGGAGAGCATTTTCTCGAAGATCAGCCGCGCCTCATCGAGCCGCCCGGCCCGCGCCAGAGCCTCGACGTACCAGAAGGAGCATATGGAGAAGGTTCCCTCGTCACCGGCCAGACCGTCGGAGGAGGAGGCGGGGTCGTAACGGTAGACGAGGCTATCGGAGACGAGTTCGGATGAGATCCCATCGAGGGTGGAGAGCCAGCGCGGGTCGGTCGGAACGATGAACTTGACGAGCGGCATTAGCAGAACGGAGGCGTCGAGGACATCGGTGTCGTAGTGCTGCACGAACGCGCCGCGCCGCGGATTCCAACCGCGGTCCATTATCTGCCGATAGATGCGGTCGCGCTCGGGGATCCAACGCGCCAGATTAGCCGGCAACCCACGCTGCCGCGCCATCCTTATGGCCCGCTCGATGGCAACCCAACTCATCAGCCTGGAGTGAAGGAAGTGCTTGCGGCCACCCCTAGTCTCCCAGATTCCTTCGTCGGCCTCGTCCCAGTGCTCGCATACCCACTCGACGACGCGAGAGAGGTCTTCCCAGGCGTCGTGGTAGATCGGCGTTCCGTACTTGTTGTACAGGTAGACCGAGTCAATTAGCTCGCCGTAGATATCTAACTGCAACTGGTCGTAGGCGCCGTTGCCGATGCGTACCGGCGCGGAGCCCCGATAACCTTCGAGGTGGCCGAGCGTCTCCTCGGTGAGGTCCGCGCGCCCATCAATGCCGTACATGAGTTGCAACGGTCCGGCGGCGTTGGCTCCACCGTCCCTGAATCGTTCGGTCAGCCAGCCCATGAACGCCGCGGCTTCGTCGGTGAAACCCAAGCGCAAGAGAGCGTAGAGCGAGAAGGCGGCGTCCCGGATCCAGGTGTACCGGTAGTCCCAGTTGCGCTCACCGCCGATCTGCTCTGGCAAACTCGTCGTAGGCGCGGCGACGATGGCCCCAGTCGGGGCGTAGGTCAATAATTTCAGGGTGAGCGCGGAGCGATGCACCATCTCCCGCCAGCGTCCGGTGTAGCGTGAGCGCGAGAGCCAGCCCCGCCAGTACGCCACGGTATCATCGAACGCCCTGGCCGCATCTTCCTCGTCGTAGGCTCGCGGCTCGCCTCCGTCGTTGACTTGGTCCAGGACGAACGTAGCACTCTCCCCAGCCTTCAGCGTGAAGGCTGCCCGAACGCCTTCTTCTGTGCGTTCGAGCGGCAACGGCGATCCAAGAGCCATCGACAGTTCAGGCGACTCGAAGACCGCTCCAAGCTCGTGCAGGCGCGTCTCGTGAGCCTCCCGTCCGTAGTCGAAGCGGGGTTCGACCCGGAGGTGGAAGGGCATCCTTCCGCGCACGCAGACTACGCGACGGATCAGGCAGTGCGCCCTTTGTCCTCCGACGGGCATAAAGTCCTGCAATTCCCCCACGCCGCCGGGGCTGAGGAAGCGCGTGATCAGGACGTTCGTATCGGGGATGTATAACTGCTTGGCCGACCATCCCTCGGAACTTGGGGAGATCGCCCAGTAGCCGCCGCGCTCCTTGTCCAGAATAGCCCCGAACAAGCTCGGAGCATCGAACCGGGGGCAACAATACCAGTCAATTGTACCCTCAGTACCCACGAGCGCGACCGTGTGGAGGTCGCCGATCAAACCATGCTCCGCTATCGGCAAATAAGCGTCCATGCCGGGGGCTAATTCCGTGGCCATACGTCAACCACGTAACGATGCGAGTCTTTCAACTCCCGCATCCATGCCTTGCCAGTTCCTTCATCGGCTCCGGTCTCGTCCCTGTACAGCCCGACAAAGGCTTCCTCCACGGCGGGCGCCATCCTGCCAGCGTCACCGCACAGGTAGATGACCGCCCCTGCCTCGATGCTGCTCCACACTTCCTCGTGATGGTCCGTCAGGCTGTCTTGCACGTACATCTTGGGCTGTCCTTCGATCCGCGAGAACGCGCACTCCAGTCTGGTTATCCCTTCGCTGGCGTACTCTTGCAACTCGTCTTCGTAGATGAAGTCTTGCTTTGGGTCGCGGCATCCGAAGAATAGGAGGGAGGATCCCACCTCCCTGCCGCCTTCGTGCTTGATCGCCGCCCGCTCCTGAAGGAAACCCCGGAACGGCGCGAGCCCAGTCCCCGCCGCCACCATGACCATCGGAATGGTCGTGTCCTCCGGCGGTATGAACAGCGTACTCGGTGGTCGTATGAACCCTTCCACCTCGCTTTCTTCTGGCAGACCGGCCAGGTAGGAGGAGCAGACACCGTGGTAGCTTCCCTGGCCGGAACGCGCCGGTCCCCCGACGACCCCAACCGTGATGCTGCATTTCCTGGGGTCCACAAGTGGCGATGAGGAGATGGAATAATAACGGGGCTTCAGCGGCGGCATCAATTCCAGGTAAATGTTGAACGGCAACTCGCAGGCCCGGTACTCTTCCAGGAGATCTAGCAAGGAGACGTTTTTGTCGAGTATCTCCTCGCGGTAACGCTCGACGCTATCCGGGTCGTCGCCGCCGAGGGCGAGCAGCTTCTCCTTATCCGGCGGGCATTCTGTGTAGTCGGCCAACACCGCGATTTGTGAACGCCTCGCCACGAATTGCAACGCTACGTAATTCGATAGTAGCTCGTGTACGGAGACCGCCTGCTCTACGGGAAGGAAAGCCTTGCCCGTGGCGTTGTTGCGTATCCTTACACGGGCGTCGTCCGCGAACTCGAAGCGCGTCATGGCGCGGCGCACCAGTTCCTCATCGTTGCGTGGCAGTATCCCGAGATGATCCCCGACGTTGTAGCTCACGCCTTCGGGTACCTCTAATTCGATGTGGCGCGTGGACCGATCTGAGGCGTTCGAGCCGCTCTTTATCTGTAGCTCGCGGTTGGCGACTATCCTCATCGGCCTGGCATCGTACTCGGCCACCAGCGGGCTGACCTCGGTGTGCTCGGAGACTATCTCCACTTCGTAGCGGTGAGCCTTCACGGTGGCGCCGGGTTCCTCCATCGAGGTGCCCAGGGCGTTCGCAAGTGGTTGCCAAAGGTGTTCGTACCAGCCCCGGAACTGGCCGTCGAAGTCATCGCTGGCATCGCCCTCGCCGCGATCGTAGAACCGCTTCGCCCCGTGCGACTCCATCGCGGCGTCTATCATCTTGGGCACCCGCTGGTAGGTGGCCGCCCAGTCCCGGTCGCCACACCCAAAGACCGTGTAGTTGACGCCTTTCAGGGCATCCGGGGCAAGGGAGTCGTCGCGCAACCAGTCGAAGAAAGCTACCGCATTGTCCGGTGGGGTTCCGTTGTAGGAGGAGGCGGCAATCACCACGCCACCTTCAGTGGGCAGTTTGTTTGCGTAATCGTCCAGGGAGGCGACGGTGGTTGTGAAACCGTGAGTTCTGGCGTCGTCGGCGATGTGGTGGGCGAGCTCTTCGGCGGTGCCCAGGTTGGAGCCGAACAGGACCAGCAGCGGGGTGCTGCCTTTCACCACCGCCGCAGGCTCCGCCTCACCTTTCTCGTCCTCTTGGAATACCTGGCTCGGCGCGAGGGCAAGAGTGGTCGAGCGCGTAGTGCGAGGGCGGACCTTGATGTGAAAGTCGTCCGGTTTTATGGTGAGGGCTTGCTTGATCTTCAACTCGTAGTTCGCGTGGTCCACAAACTCGAATCGTTGCAGCAGCATCCCCAGAACCAGCGTGGCCTCCAGCATGGCGAACTGGCGCCCGATGCAAGCTCTCTGCCCGGTGCCGAAGGGCTTGTAGGCGTTGGCCGGGCGACTCTGTTCGGCCTCCGGGGCGAATCTGTCCGGGTCGAAGGTTTCGGGGTAGTCCCAGATGCTCGGGTCACGGTGCAGCATCGGCGTCAAGACCGTCATGGCGTTCTGTTTATCGACCTGGTACTTCCCGCCCAGGACCGTCGGCCCGTAGGAGTGACGGTTGAACGCGGGCGCTGTCGGCCAGAGGCGCAATGACTCCTTGAGTATCTGGGAGACGTATCTCAGGTGGTTGACC
>JACDGB010000247.1 GCA_013815485.1 Rubrobacter sp. | reverse complement strand
GACCGTCGAGGCGGGGATGCTCGGGGTAAACATCGGCGTGGCCGCGCCAATGGCGTTCTTTCCGTTCAACGGGATCAAGAACTCCTTCTACGGCGACCTCCACGCCACGGGCAAGGATGGCGTGCGGTTCTTCACCGAGAACAAAGTCGAGATCACACGCTGGTTCTCGGAATAGAAGAAAGTAGCGGCCCGCCACAGTTTATTTGCAATTTATTTTTGTTGGGGAATCCTGCGGAATTCCCCGGCTTTCTCAGCATTAGTTACGATAAACGTGGTGGAAATGAAACAATTCCGTAAAAAAGATTAAAGTTTCATATCTTTTGTGCCGACATATTGGTAGGTTGTAAGTAGACGGACGCGACCGAATTTTCTTGGAGGGGGATTTAATGCGTCGATCTCATTGTATGGTGCCATTCGTGATTCTGGCTTCGGTCTGTGTTTCGTTGGCTGCGTTGTCTGTGTTTGCGGGAGTCTCGAGTGCGGAACCGCCGTCTCAGGGATCGCCGTCTCAAGGGTCCATTGCCACGGGGCCGGGGCTTCCCGAAGAGGATTTCCCTGACTACTCGCAGGTCGTGGATAACTCCTCGGAACGCTTCGAAGCGCCGGGATGGAAGACCGGGGAATCCGGCCTCGACTACTACGGTGAGGACTACAGCGTCGCGGGAGAAGGGACGGAGTCGGCGCGCTTCAAGGTGAAGGTACCCGCCACCGGCGTCTACTCCGTCTACGCGTGGTGGCATGCCGAAGGGGGCAACGACTCTTCGGCTCGCTTCGGGGTCAGTACGCCCGAGGGCGTCAGGTGGACCGAGGTCAACCAGCGCAAGGACGGCGGGTTCTGGGTGAAGCTCGGCCAGTACGAGATGAAGGAGGGCGACCGTTACGCCGTGCAGGTCGCTCCGGGCTCCGGGGAAGAGGGTACCGCGGTCGCCGACGCCGTGGCGGTCGTCCGGGGCGTCACGTCGGCTCCCCCGGACGATAGCTATGATGAAGGTTCCGAAGGGTCCTCGGGGTTGCGGACGACCGCCGACCGCAGCTCGAGACCCAACGGGCGGGACGTTGTCCGCAAGGCGCGGGCGTTCCAGGGCACCAGGTACAAGTACGCCACCTGCACCCGGGCGCGGATGAGCTGCACCTGCCTGACCAGCAGGACCTTCAGAAAGTTCGGCATATATATGTCCATGAGCGAGGGCAGGCAGTGGAGTAGCAACCGCGGGAACAAGATCCAGCACCGGAGAAACCTCCAGCGCGGCGATCACGTCTTCTTCAGGGAGCATGGCCCGAAGCGCCGCATAACCCACGTCGGGGTGTACTCGGGCAACGGGAACATCGTCCATGCCTCCAGCTATTTTGGCAAGGTCGTCGAGAGCAGGATAAAGTACATTAACGGCTTCGCCGGCGCGAAGCGCTACCATCTGCGGTAAAAGCTCGAGACCGCGACGCGCGGATCACGCACGGGACCGGGAGGGGAAGAGCCTTTCCGGTCCTTTTCATGTTTGGTAGTAGAGATCCGCGACGAGGAAGGCTGCGGTTGCCGCGTGGGAGAGCGGCTCGGTGAAGTAGTGGCCTTGAGCCCGGTCGTAGCCCGTCTCGCGCAGGAGCACGAGTTGCCTGGCGGTTTCGACGCCTTCGGCTACGATCTTCATGCCGAGGGCATGGGAGAGGGAGACGACGGCCTCGGCCAGCTTACGGTCTTCATCGCTCTCGAGGCCGGAGACGAAGGAGCATTCCATCTTCAGCGTATCCAGCGGGAAGAGCTTGAGGTTGGCGAGCGAAGAGAAGCCGGTCCCGAAGCCGTCCAGGGCGAGCCCGACGCCGAGCTTCTTGAGGGCCACGAGCGTGATGGCGGAGGAGGCCGGGTCTTCGTTCAGCGTGCTCTCCTGGATCTCCAGGGTTAGGCTCCGGGGTGGGAGAGCTGTCTCTTCGAGCGCGCAGGATACCTCGCCGACGAGGTTGGGGTGCATGAAGTACCCGGAGGAGATGTTCACGCTGACGGTCAATGGCGGGTCCGAAGGGTAGCGTTCCTGCCAGGAGCGCATCTGGCGGCAGGCTTCACGCAAGGCCCATCGCTCCATGGCGACGATGAGCCCGTTCTCCTTGGCGACCGGCATGAAATGCTCTGGGGGCACGGCGCCGCGGGAAGGATGTTCCCATCGCAAGAACGCCTCGACGCCCGCAAGTTGTCCGTCGCCGGTTTGCACCTCGGGCTGGTAATCGAGGACCAGTTCATCGTTCTCAAGGGCGTGGTTCAGGTCCCTGTCGAGTTCCATGCGGTCGTCGGCCCGGACCAGGGTGTTCTCTTCGAAGAGCTCAAAGCGGTTCTTGCCCGCCGCTTTGGCCCGGTACATGGCGGCGTCGGCGTTCTTCAAGAGGGTGGCGGGGTCCGCGCCGTCAGCCGGATAGAAGCAGATCCCGATGCTGGAGGTGATCCGGACTTCGTTCCCCTCCAGCGAAAATGGCCTGGAGAGTTCCGCGACGATCCTGCCGGCTACCATGGTCGCGTCGGCGGCTTCGGCGATCCCCGGCAGGATGACGGTGAACTCGTCGCCGGCCAGACGGATGACGGTGTCGTAATCGCGCACGCAGGTTTTGAGCCTCCCGGCGGCCTCCCGCAGCAGGAGGTCTCCCATCTTGTGGCCGAGCGTGTCGTTCACCGCCTTGAACTTGTCCAGGTCGAGGAAGAAGAGGGCCAGCAGGCTGCGGCTGCGGCGGTTGCGCGAGATCTCCTGGCTCAGGTGCTCGTGGAAGGAGGTGCGGTTGGGGAGCCCCGTGAGGCCGTCGTAGTGGGCCAAGCGGTCGAGCTTATCCGCAGCTAGCTTGCGCTCGGTGATCTCGTGCAGCACTACCAGGCGTCCGGCTTGACGGCTCCTGGCATCGTGGAGGGCGGAGAGCGCCACGTCGTAGTGACGCCGGTCCTCTCCCTTGCCGAGTTCTATCTCCTCGCTGGCTCTGCCGTGTTTCTCGTAGCGTCTGAGGAGTGCGCTGCCGCGAGCGCCTTCCAGGGGCGATGCGCCCGCCGCGGCCAGGACTTGGCGGAAGTCGCGTCCTATCGCGCCGGAGGACGCACGGCCCAGTATGCGGCGAGCGGCCGGGTTGAGGTCCAGGATCCGGTTGCGGTGATTCAGCACAACGGCGCCGTCACTCATCCCTTCGATGACGGAACCGTGCGCCACGGGGAAGAGGTCGAGGAGCCTTAAGCGCGCGAACGCGGCGCCGAAGGCGAGGGCCATGGTAGCGAAGGCGAGGGCCGTCGCTCCGGGGCTGGCGAGAGGGGCTGCCCCGAGCCCGTGCGCGGTGGCCGCCGCCCACGGGACGAGAAAGCCCATGAGCAGACACAGGCCCTGGACGCTGTAGAGCCACTGCGGGTTGGCGAGCATGGGCAACAAGAGCACGGTTCCCGCGAGCGCCAGCAGCCCCCGGTATGCTAGATCTGCCCAGAGCGCGGTAGTGTCGGGGAGACTGCTCCCTGCCCCCGGCGCGCCGCCGAGCAGGATCCCGGCCACTACAAACGCCGCCATCGGCAGGAGCGCGACGAACGCCACGCGGGGGGTCGTCAGCCACTGTCCCCGGCCCGTGTAGCGTAGCGCGAAGGCGAGCCAGAGCGGCGAGGCAGCAAGCAGGGCAACGTGTTCGATCCCGGAGAGAACATCCCGCGCCTCCGCGCCACGCGCTCCGGATTCCAGGGCGCGGGCGACGGCCCAAAGCGCCAGGGTCCACATCAGGGCAGCCAGGTTCGCGGCGCCCACTTGGCCTCGCCGGCGCCAGGCATGGACGCCGAGGAGGAGCGGTATCAGGATCGGCGCTAGAGAGAGGACGGCCTGGGTGACGGAGGGGCTCATGTATTGTTCCTCCGGTCTTCGACCCAGGATGATCCCACTGTTTTCACGGGCTTGCCTCGCATTACGAAGGGATGCTCCTCCTCATGCTCATCATCCTGCTACTGCGTCCGAAACTACTAGTTAGATAATCGTCCGAACGGCGGCGAGGCTTCAGCCCGGCGTCGTATCAGAGACCCGGACGGTAAAGGTACTGGAGCTGAGGCGACGGATAGAGGCCGGCGGCCTCCATGATCTGAACGGCCTCGGGCTTCTGGGGGGCGAGGCGAGCGAGCAGCATG
>JACDGB010000246.1 GCA_013815485.1 Rubrobacter sp. | reverse complement strand
CACGAGATCCGCCACAGGCCTCTCCCGCATCCGAGGAACTCCATCCACCCAGTACGGCCCCTCCCCCAACGCCAGTACCGGCGGCAGAAACCTCGCCACCGTCCCAGCATTTCCTACGAAGACCTCTACGCTACTTCGCGGTATTATGCCTCTTTTTCCGGTTATTTGGACCCCCGCTTCGTCGCGGTCGGCGTGCACTTTGAAGCCGAGGCGGATGAGAGCTTCCATGAGCCAGAAGGAGTCATCGGAGAACAGCGGGTTGTTTATGGTGGATGGGCCGTCGGCGAGTGCGGCTATTATCAGGACGCGGTTGGTGACGCTTTTGGAGCCTGGCACCTTGATCGTCGCGTCCACCGGATGGTCCAATGATTGTATTTCGATCTCCTCGGGGAACACTCCGCGCACGTCTTCGATGGTGAAGTCCACGCCCGGCACGCCGGCGACGGGCTTCATCGGAGGGCTTCCAGTTCTTGGGAGGTCAGGGGACGGTGGCCGCCTTCCGGGAGATCTCCGAGGGTCACGGGTCCGACGCGGATGCGATGAAGCCGGATCAAACGCAGCCCCACCGCCTCGCATGCTCTCCGTATTATGCGGTTGCGGCCTTCGTGGATGGTGAGATGGAGGGTGGTGTTTTTGCCTGCGGAGCGGAGGCAGGTGAGCTTCGAGGGGAGCATGGGGCCGTCTTCGAGGTTCGGGCCGGCGGCGAGGGCGGCGAGGGATTTTTCGGGGGCGGGATTCTTTATGACGAGAAGATATTCTTTCTCCATTTCGCCTGATGGGTGGGCGACGCGGTTGGCGAGAGGGCCGTCGTTGGTGAGGATGAGGAGTCCGGTCGTGGCGGCGTCCAGGCGTCCGGCGGGGACGAGACCGGGGTGATCCGGCATCAAGTCGCGGATGGTGGGACGATGCTTTCCGGGTTCGTCCTTCATGGTGGTGAGGTATCCGGCGGGCTTGTGAAGGGCGAAGGAGACGGTTTCTTTCGGGAGGGTCACGATTCGTCCGTCGAGAAGGATTGCGTCTCCGGGGGCGACGGTGGCGCCGATGGAGGCGGTCGCCCCGTTGACGGTCACGCGGCGGGCTTCTATAAAAGCTTCGGCCTTGCGGCGGGAGGGCGCGGCCCCGCCGCGGGCGAGGAAGGCTTGCAAGCGCATCAATCGGATTCCGGGGGCTCTTCGGCGGAACCAAGCCGCTCCCGGACTCGGGCGAGTTCTTCGGGGCCGACGAGGGAATCGAGGTTCGGGAAATCATCTCGGGAGGCTGCGCCGGTTGCGGCAAGGAAGTCTTCCGTGACGGCGAGGAGGGCCGGTGAGCCGAGGCTGTCTGAGTCCACGCCAGCCTCGGCGAGGAGGCCGCGGTCGAGGAGGTTGCGGACCACGGCGTCGGAGTTCACGCCGCGGACGGCTGAGACTCCGCCGCGCGTCAGCGGCCCGAGGTAGAGGGCGCATGAGAGGACTTCGTGCGCCGCGCTCGACAGCGGGGCCGGACGCGCCTCTTCCCTGAAACGCTCGACGGCTTCGGCGCACGACGGGTTGGTGGCGAGCTGGTAGCCGCCCGCGACGTGGCGGAGCACGATGCCGGAGGTCTCGGGCGCGTAGCGAATTTCCAGAGCAGCGAGGGTGTCCCGTACCTCCGCGTCCCGGAGACCGGTGGCGGAACGGAGGGCTTGCAGGTTCACCGGCAGGGGGCTGACGAGGAGGACCGCTTCGACGAGGGAGAGGGCGTCCGGGCCGCCGGTCACGGGACTGGCTCGAAGGTCAGTGGGCCGAGTGGTTCGGGCTGGGAGAGGGTGAGGCGGCCTTCGGAGGCGAGGGAGAGGGCGGCGGCGAAGGCGACTGCGGAATTGAGGCGGTCCATGTTTCGGGTCAGGTCTTCGTAGGAGACGGGGCCGCTTGCGAGGGAGGTTCGGATGAGGGTTGCGAGGTCTTGCAACGTCACGGTGATCTGGCCCAGATGACTCACCGGCGGCTCCGTGAGACGCGAGAATACGCGGCGGGCCGTCCCGATCAATCGTTCGGGTTTTATCCGCAACCGCCCCGGACGGGAACGCAGCACCTGGCCGGACGAATAGAAACCCGCGTTTGCCTCGAACCTCTCGCGCAGGGTCTCCGCGCCACGCTTGACCTTGAGGTACCGGGAGAGCTTCTCAGCCAGTTGCTCGGGCGATAAGGACTCTTCCTCGTCGCCGTCCGCTTCGGCCTCGGCGGCGGGCGAGAGAGCGCGGCTTTTTAGCAGCACGAGGGATGCCGCGGAGCCCGCGAAGTCCGTGTCGCGTTCGAGGGTATTCGGACGCTCCGGGACTCTGTTGCCCATGTAGAGGGCGACCAGTTCGCGCAGGGGGACCTCGAAGATCTCCACCTCGTCGCGCAGTATCAGGGCGAGCAACCATTCGTAGGGGCCGGAATACACGTCCAGCTCCACCGTGAAGTCCGAGAGGGATCTGCCGCGGGTCTTCTCTTTGTGGGTTTCGTCCATTACCGGGCCTCTTCGTGCAGAGGGAGGATGGAGGAGATCGGATGGAAGTCCCTCCCCGTCTCGCGGGCGAGAGCGGCGTCAACGACCCGTCCTTCGGCGACGGTCACGCCGCGTTTGAGGCCGGGGTCCGCGTTGAACGCCCCCACGATGCCGACCGATGATATGAGGCGCGCCACCGGCAGGAGGGCGTTGGAGAGAGCCCGCGTCGCGGTGACGGGGACGGCGGCGGGCACGTTTTTCACGCAATAGTGGGTGACGCCGGCCTCCACGAAGGTTGGGGACTGAAGGGTTGTTGGGCGGGAGGTCTCGACGCAGCCGCCGTAATCCACGTCTACGTCAACGATCACGCTGCCATCCTTCATGCTCTCGACCGTCTGCCGGTCAACGAGGGCCGGGGTGCGGGAACCGGCGATGAAGACGGCGCCTATGAGGAGGTCGGACTCGAGCGCGGCGTTCCGAACGGCCATGCCGGTTGCGGCGAGGGTTTTTACGCCTTGCAAACCCATCTCCTCGAGGCGCCGGAGCCGGTCGAGGTCGCGGTCTATGACAACGACTTCGGCCCCGAGGCCGCAGGCGACCCTCGCTGCCGTGGAGCCGACGATGCCACAACCCAGGATCACGACTCGCCCCGGCCTCACGCCCGTGGAGCCGCCGAGCAATATTCCGCGTCCACCCGCCGGACGCTGGAGGTAATGGGCCCCGATCTGGGGCACGAGGCGACCGGCGATCTCACTCATCGGCGTGAGTATTGGGAGTCGTCCGCGCTCGTCGCGGACGCTCTCGGAGGCGATGGCGATGCAGCGCGAGTCGAGAAGACTCCTCATCAGGGTGGGGTTGATCGGCAAGGAGAGGAACGAGAGGAGGATCAAACCCTCCCGCAGATACCCGTACTCCTCGGCCACGGGACCATACACCTTGACGACAAGCTGCGAATCAGCGTACACGCTCTGCGCGTCGGCGACCAATCTTCCTCCGGCCTCCGCGTATGCTTCGTCGCGGATGCTCGACGCCTCGCCCGCCCCGGCTTCGACGGTGACCCGGTGACCGGCGCGGGTGAGCTCATCAACGGCGTGCGGGGCAAGCGAGACTCGGCTCTCGCCCGGCGTCAGCTCCCTGACCACCCCGATCCTCATCCGGCAACGTCCCCAGACTCGCCGTTCACTCTAAAATCGCGTCTCATCGTCTCGAAGGTTAACCCGAAGCGCCTCTCTAATCCAGCCGCGCCAGGGAACGCCCGTGCGCGGGAATGGCGAATCGAGGTCGCGGCATGGCTTTCGCGCGGTCCTCCGGCGGACTGCCGATCTTCGTCCATCGCTCCGGATCCCATGAAAACTAGCGCAAATGAGCTAGAAAAAATCACCCATTTGGGGAATGCGCTCCGCCACTGCGCATCTTGTCCAGGAGGGCTACGCGAATATCTCCCAGGAAGGATGTCCGCGAAGGAATTCCACGAAGTCCGGCTCCGCGCCGCCAGTCCCCACGGCGGCCTCCACGTTCGGGACGGGGGACCAGGAGCGACCAAACGAGACGGGGAAGCCCGCGCTCCGGAGGTCCATCGCCAGCGCCTCCAGTACGGTGGCGGGCGTCACGACCGGGGAGCCAATCCAGATTGCGCGCGCCTCCAGCACCGCTTCGGAGAGGGC
>JACDGB010000245.1 GCA_013815485.1 Rubrobacter sp. | reverse complement strand
TTCTTTCAAGGAAGGCGACAGGGTCATAACCGCCTACCGGGACCACCCGCACGCGCTGCTCCTGGGCAGCGACCCGAAGAACGTGATGGCCGAGTTGTACGGGCGCGGGAGCGGCATCGTCAAGGGCAAGGGCGGCTCGATGCACCTCTTCGACGTGGAGCGTGGGCTGATGGGCGGCTACGGCATCGTCGGCGGTCACATCCCCATCGGCGTCGGCATCGCCTACGCGCTCAAGTACCACGAGACGGACAATATCTGCCAGCTCTACCTGGGCGACGGCGCCATGAGCCAGGGTGCCTTCCACGAGGCGGCGAATCTGGCCGGGCTGTGGGGCATGGACGGCCAGTGCCCTTGCCTGTTCATCATCGAGAACAACCAGTATGGGATGGGAACGAGCGTCGAGCGCACCACGGCCATGACGGACCTGGCCCGCAAGTTCGACTCTTATGGCATCGAACACGAGAAGGTTGATGGCATGGACATCGAAGCCGTCCTCGAGGCCGCGGGGCGTCTCACCGAGCAGGTGCGCGAGACCGGCAAGCCATATGCCGTCGAGGCACTCACTTACAGGACCGCGCCTCATGGGGCTGCTGACTTCTTCGAGAAGTACCGGGATAAAGAGGAGATCGAAGAGTGGCGGAAGCGGGACCCCATCGGCATCCTGGAGAAGAAGCTGCTGGAGTCCGAGGCGGCGGATGAAGAGAAGCTGGATGAGATAAAAAACGAGGCCAAGGAACAGATAGACGAGGCTGTGAACTTCGCCGATGAGAGCGACGAGCCGCCCATCGAGGAGCTATACACCGACGTCTATTCGGGCGAAGACGAGTACACGGGGGAGGTGTAAGACCGTGGCGGAGACGAAGACTTACCGAGAGGCCCTTCGGGAGGCCATGGTCCATGAGATGGAGCGCGACGATAACGTCATTTTGATGGGCGAGGACATCGGCGTATACGGTGGCACCCACCTCATAACCGACGGTCTCATAGACGAGTGGGGGCCGAAGCGCGTCATGGATACACCCATCTCCGAGAACGGGTTCACGGGGGCGGCGGTCGGGATGGCGATGATGGGCATGCGGCCCATCGTGGAGATGATGACCTGGAACTTCTCGTTCCTCGCCGCAGACCAGATAATCCAGCACGCCGCGAAGGTTCGCTATTTCTCCGGCGGTCAGGTTCAGGTGCCGCTGGTCATCCGTGGCCCCAACGGCGGCGGCGTCCAACTCTCCGCCCAGCACACCCATAGCCTGGAGAACTTCTACGGCCACTTCCCCGGCCTGAAAGTGGTCGCTCCCGTCACCCCCAACGACGTGAAGGGCATGATGCTCACCGCCGTCAGGGACCCGAACCCCGTGGTCTTCCTGGAAGCCGGCGCACTCTACGGGACGAAGGGCGAAGTGGAAGAAGGCGACAACGCCGTGCCCTTCGGCAAGGCCAGGGTAGCCCGAGAGGGAGATGACGTGACGCTCATCGCCTACGGTCGGCAGGTCAACCTGTGCTTGCGGGTGGCCGATGCGTTGGAGGAAGAAGACGGCGTCAGCACCGAGGTTATTGACCTGCGTTCCATCCGTCCATTCGACGAGGACGCCATCGTGGAGTCGGTGGAGAAGACGCACCGGGCGGTTGCGGTGCAGGAGCAGTGGCGATGGTTCGGGGTGGCTAGCGAGGTGGCGGCGATCATTCAGGATCGGGCTTTCGATTCGCTGGATGCGCCGGTGGAGCGGGTGAGCGGGGCTGAGGTTCCGGCGCCGTATGCCCGCAATCTGGAGTTGGCGGCGTTCCCGAGCGACAAGCAGGTGGCGAACGCGGCCCGTCGGGTCCTTTACATGGAGGAGAAGTAAGGTGCCGGAAGTTTTCATGCCCAAGATGGGCGACGCGATGGAGGAGGGCACCCTCCTCAAGTGGCTGGTGAGCGAGGGCGACGACATCTCTGAGGGGGATCCGCTAGCCGAGATCGAGACCGACAAAGCCTCGATGGAGATAGAGGCCGAGGACTCTGGGACGCTAGCCCAGATCATCGCCCAGGAAGGCGACGATATCCCCATTGGCGGCGCTATCGCCTTCATCCAGGGCGAAGGCGAAGAGGTTCCCGAAAGCGATAGCGGCGGAGAAGAGGCCAAAGCCGAAGAAGGCGGCGAGGACGAGGCCCAGGCGCAGACCGCCACGCAGACGGAAGCCGGGAGCGACGCCGAAGGCGACGAAGAGGAGGGTGAAGAGCAACCATCCGGTGGGCAGGCCGATGGCCGGGCCAATGGCCGTTTCCGGGCCTCGCCTATCGTGAAGCGCCTGGCGGCGGAGAATGACCTCGATCTCTCGAAAGTGGACGGGTCGGGGCCGCAGGGCCGCATCGTCGAGCGGGACGTGCGGGCCGCGATGGAGCGCGGCGACGCGCAGGCCAACGGTCAGGAAGAAGCCGAAGCACCCGAGGCGAAGTCCGCGGAGGAGCCGCAAGAGGCGCCGCAGGTAGGGTTGCAGCCTGCGCGGTTGCCCGAGCCGGTGGAGGGGCCGGACACGCAGCTCGTGGAGCCGACCCGGATGCAGCGGGTCATCGGCGAGCGGATGACGGAGGCCAAGCAGCACATCCCGCACTTCTACGCCACGGCCGAGATCCGGATGGACGCGGCGATGGTCTTGAGGAAGCAGCTCAACGAGCAGCTCGAAGAAGAGGGGGTCAAGCTCTCCGTCAACGACTTCGTGATGAAGGCGTGCGCGGTGGCATTGAGGGGTTATCCGAACCTCAACGCCATTCAGACCACCCAGGGCTTCGAGCTGCACGAGAAGGTGAATATGGCTATGGCCGTCGCCCTCGACGCCGGGCTCATAACGCCCGTCATCCGGGACATCACGAGCAAGGGGCTCGCTACTATATCGCGTGAATCAAAGGACCTTGCCGTCCGGGCTCGCGATGGCGATCTCCAGCCGGACGAGTACCAGGGCGGGACCATAACCGTCTCGAACATGGGCATGTTCGGCATCGAGAGCTTCACCGCCATCGTCAACCCGCCGCAGGCGGCAATCATCGCCGTCAGCAGCATCCAGAAACGCCCGTCCTACGACGAGAACGGCGAGGTCGTGCCGGCCAGCATGATGAAGCTCACGCTTTCGGCGGATCACCGCATCGCCAACGGCCGCGACGGCGCCCTGTACATGTCCGAGGTCAGGCGCGTCCTGGAGAACCCCGTATTGTTGATGGTGTAGGGATGCTTCGCGCCCCCGGCTCTTTGCCGGGGGCGTTGCTCTGTCCGCCGCTTATAATGTATTGCATGGGCAACGATGGAGACGGGCTTTCGGCAGATGAGTTGGCGGGGCTCATGGGCCGTCTCTCGCGCGGGCTCGGAGCCATTTACGAAGAGCGTTACCGGGGGCTGGTACTCTACGGGTCTTATGCCCGCGGGGAGGCCGATGGGGGCAGCGACGTGGATGTGCTTCTCTTGCTCGACGGTGACGTAGCGCGAGTACCTCAAGGCTGAACCAGTCGCCTGGCCTCTGTCGTTGGAGAGCGGGTGCGTGATCTCGCTTCTACCCGTCAGCCTGGAGGCTTACCAGGAATCCTGGAAACCTTTCCTCATGAACGCTCGCAAGGAGGGAGTGACGTTACCTTGAACGAGATCGGCGCCTTTCTCCACTAAGCCTCCAGGTCTTTGGACGCGGCGGAAAGTTTGCTGGAGTCGGGGCACCTGGATTTCGCTGCTCCCCGCGCCTACTATGGTGGCTGCTTCTACGTGGCAGAAGCCCTGCTGCTCGACGAGGGATCGAGCTTCTCGCGGCATGGCTCGCTGATCGGTGAGTACGGACGGCTCTTTGTGAAGACGGGACGCCTGGACCGTCGCTTCCATAGGCTCTTGATACGATCATTCACCGCCCGTCACGCTGCCGACTACGACACTGACTTCGATCCGGACCCCTCCGAGGTCCGTGGCCTGATCGAGGAGGGCGAAGACTTCCTCGAAGCGGCCCGAGATTATCTCGAATGGGAGGCCACGGAAGACAGGTAAAGTAGATCCTCCCGGATGCCGAAGCTCACGCTCGCGGCGGATCAGCAGCGCGTGCTGGAGAACCGTTGATGTTATGAACGTCCAACGCCCCCGGATTTCGCCGGGGGCGCGGGATCATCGGGG
>JACDGB010000244.1 GCA_013815485.1 Rubrobacter sp. | reverse complement strand
GCGGGAACTCAGGAAGCGGCGGGGGATGACGCTTGCGGCGTTGGCGGAGAGGAGTGGGGTAAGCCGGGCGATGCTGTCGAAGCTGGAGCGGGGCGAGAAGAACCCGACGCTGGTTGTGGCGGCCCGCATCGCTGAAGGCTTCGGGGTGACGCTATCGGGGTTGCTCGGGACTGAGGAGCGGCGCGAGGTCGTCGTGGTGCCGCGTGAGAGGCGCGTGGTGATGCGGGACCCGGAGACTGGCTTCGAGCGGCAATTGCTCTCCCCGGCATTCGGGGCGCGGGGAGTGGAGTTCGTGCGAAACGTCGTGCCCGAGGGGGCGAGTTCGGGGGAATTTCCGCCGCACCGGAAGGGCGTCGAGGAGCATGTGGTCGTGGAACGGGGGCGGTTGCGAGCGGTACTCGGGGGGGATGAGTATTTGCTGGAGGAGGGAGACGCAGTCTTCTTCGAGGCGGATGCGCCGCACCGGTTCGACAATGCTGGAGAAGGAGAATGCAGCTATTACCTGGTTATAAGTTCCGGTGGGACGTGAGGATCCGGAGCTTCGTTCATGCGGCTTGCGGCGCGGTGTTCCTTCTCGGACGGCGATCCCGGCTTCCCGCGCGGTGTCCCTGGTAGTAGGCGAGGCGATCCGAGAGTTCTTCCCACTGCTTCAGGCTCTCGCTTTCGGTGAAGCGCGCCGAGTCTCCAAAGCGGCCTTCCAGCCAGCCTGACCAGTAGGCTTTGCCGTGATGTTCGGTATTAGGGGAGACTTCCGCGAGGGTTATTGGGAGCACCTCGGCGTGGCAGCAGGGGCATCGGAACACGCCATCGGGGAGGAGGCGCATCTCCGGGTGTCCGCACTCGCAGGCGTGGCCGCCGACAACGTCCGGGAGCATCACTATCTGACGTAGCGTCTGGAGGGCTGTCCCGTTGAGGAGGCAGCCGCATGAGGCGCAGCGCGCCGATGCCTGGCTCAGGGGGCGCAACTGGTCGGTCTCGCAGGAAGGGCAGGTGAGTGGAGGGACTTCCGAAATCCGCGGCGAGTTCGTCATCGTGTCGTCCTTTCGTGTATCGCGATTTGGACCTGACACAATGATGGCGTGTATCGGGGAACCGCGCATCCCCTAAATGAGTGATTTTTTTCTAGTACATTTGTACTAGGTAGCCCGCGATCCGTGCGTATAAGCTCCCGTAGCCAGTTGATCAAGGACCCTCCGCCGGATACTAGAAACATTCGCGGGGAGTTCTTCGCCGAGCGGTTGGAAGAGGTTGCGGGCGCCTTCGGGGATGGCGGCATCCGCCGTGATGACCTTGCGGGAGCCGTCTTCGAGTTCGAGGAGGCGTTTCCGGCCGCCGCGCTTGCCGCGCTTGGAGCGGTCCTCGCCGTTCACTTCGACGATATCGAGGGAGTAATCCACCATCGGCGCGGAGGCGATGTAGCCGCCGACACCGTATGCGTCGCAGACGGGGTTGAGGTGGAGGATGTAATCCACGTCCATGCCGCCGGAGGCGAAGATCCGGACGTGCCCAAAGCCGTGACGGTCGAGCTCCCAGCGCACCTCGCGCATCAGATCGAGGAAGTCCCCGCGGCGGTTGCCCGGCGTGTCCATGCGGATGGCGTATATGGAATCCGGTATCGCCCGGGCCGCGATGAGCGCCCCGAACTTCTCGTCGTCGAAGGTGTCTATGATGATGGTGCGTGGTATCTCCTGTGGCATTGCCTCGTCGAACGCCTTCGCCGCCTCCTCAGTCGAGCCGAGGACGAGGACCAGCGCGTGGGGCGTGGTGCCACTTGCCGGAATCCCCAGAGCTTCGGCGGCCACGTTGATCGTCACGCCATCGCAGCCGCCCAGGTAGGCGGAACGTTCGATCATCGGCGTGATCGCCGGGTGCATCCTCCTCGCCCCGAAAGATATCACCGGTCGCTCACCAGCCGCCATCCGACACCGCGCCGCCGCTGTCGCAACCCCAGATGCCTGGCACAGAAATCCCAATATGGCCGTCTCATGCTCCCCGAACGCTCCATACGGCCCGGAGAGCGTCAGTATCGGCTCGTTCGGACGGCAGATCGTGCCTTCGGGAACAGACCGCGCCTCGACCTCGACATCCTCCAGGAGGTGCGCCACCTCGTCCAGTCCGGCGACCACGAACCATTCATCTGGATTGGATGACTTATAAGCGACCTCGACGTGGACCGGGGTGTTCTCCATCCCACGGGCGCGTAGCACGTCCAGCGTGCGATGGAAGTACGAATCCGCGACCTGTGCGCCCTTGATCTCTTCGTAAGAAGCCGTGTTGAAGCCCCTGCGGGGAGCACCGCCGTTTTCCGTTTTCAATGTGTACGCCCTTCCCGTCGCCATGGACAGAGGATTATGATAGCCAATTCTCGCCGCGCTCGGGAGACGCGCCCGCTGCCGCGCCGAGGATCAAAATCTCCTTCTGCGCGAGGCCATGATGCGGCTGTTGATGGCCTGGAGCGGCAGTATCAGCAAGTAGGCATAACCTGCCCAGGAGACCATCCTCTCCCCGCCAAGACTGGCGATGCCTACCGAGACAAGCCCGACCAGTACGTTGAGGAGGAAACCCTGTGTCTCCTCGCGCGTCACCGACAGCTCGCGCGAGTCGAGCGCGAGCGCGTCGCGCAATGAGTAAGCCCGCCAGTAGAACAGCACGAACACGAGCTGGACGGCGACGAAGCCCGCTCCGTAGATCGTCATCAGCAACGGGATCTGAGACGGCTCGATCATCTCCACGGTGCCGCCGCCCGGCACGCGCGTCTTGTCACCGAGACCGAGAAATTGGTCCGTCAACAAGGTGAAGAGGAACTTCAGCGGGTACACGTAGAGCAGCACGAGGAACAGCAATACCGAATTCAGCCACATGGTTGGAGTGTCTCTCAAACCGTAGCGGCGGAAGTACTTATAGTGATCGTGCCAGACCGACAGGAGCAGCGCGAAGCATATCGCGAAGGCGAAGAAGCCTCGCATGACCGCGAGCAACTCGTCGAAAGTCCGCGGGACCTCCAGGGACACCACGAGCAGCGTGACCGCGAAGGCGAAGACGGAATCCGAGAAGCCCTCAACCCGCCAGACCTCCACGCCGCGCCAGCGAAAACCCTCCTCGCCACCCACTCCCCTGCGCGTCAAACCTTTACGCACCATCCGTCCGCTCGCTCTCGACCGTTGATCCACCGCTTCCGTGTTCAATCATAACGGAGCGGCAAAGATAGCGTACCCCGTAGCCAAAAGCGGGCCGATAGCGACAGGCTCCTTTCGGCCATGACTCTTTTGTTTCGACTGTATTGGCTACCCTGTCGAGCAGCCTTTCGGCATCTGGCGACGATAAACGTGCATAATGTCGGGTTATGGAAACCTCGCTCAACGGACATACCTTCGCCGCCGCCGCCGGGACACCCTACGCCGCCGAGGCCGCGGCGGAGGTCTACCGCGCTGGGGGCAACGCCGCCGATGCCGCTGTCGCCGCCGCCGCCGCGGTGGGCGTCACCGAGCCGCTGATGAGTTCCATCGGGGGGAGCGGGTTCGCCCTCGTCCGCAACCCGGCCGGTGAAGCCGAGCTCATTGACTACTACGACGCGATGCCAGGCAAGGACCTGCCAGCCTCCGCGTTCGGGGCAAATGGCAGCCCGCCGACGGTGACGTTGAAATATGGCGCGGGCGTCCATTCGACGGTGGGGGCGGCTTCGTGCGGCGTGCCGGGCACGCTCCGGGGATGGGAGACTTTGCTGCGCCGTCACGGACGGCTGACGCTGCGGGAGACGCTCGTCCCGGCCATCCGGCTGGCGCGGGAAGGGTTCCTGCTTTGCAAGACGAGCGGGATGTGGTTCGAGGTCGCAGAGGAGGTGCTGCGGTTCACGGACGAGACCCGGAAGAACTTCTTCACGGGCGAAAGAGTGTATCTGGAAGGGGAGGAGGTCCGGTTCCCGGAGCTCGCCGATACCCTGGAGGCCATCGGGGAGGCGGGGTCGGACCTGTTTTACAACGGGGATCTTGCGCAACGCATCTCCCGCTACATCCTCGGGATGGGCGGCATCATCACGGAGCGGGATCTCGCCGAATACGAGGCCGTCATCCGCCAACCCATGACGGTTCCCTACGGCGCGGGAGAGGTGTACACGAACGGCCCGCCATCCG
>JACDGB010000031.1 GCA_013815485.1 Rubrobacter sp. | reverse complement strand
GCGTCCGCCAGCTCCATCGCGCGCTGTCCCCGGTTGACTTCGATCACGGCGTTGAGGTCCGTGGAGACGAAGGTCAGGAGCCCGGCTCCCATGACGCCGATGAGGACGATCATGATGACCGTCAGGCCCATCGTCATGCCCGTCTCATCTCTTATGAATCGCCGGTAGCTCATCTCGTCCTCGATCTCTAACGGTTTCTGAGGTCCACGTCGGTCGTGAGGGTCTGGGCCGAGTCTTTCTTCTTTATCTCCAGCTTTATGCGTACTATCCCCACGTCCCTGCCGTTGTTGGCCGGATTAACGGCCGAACCATCGGGCCTGAAGTAGGTGAGGGTCAGCCCGTCGGGCCTGACATACTCCACCACGGCCTGGGAGATGCCGTTGTTCTCGCTTCTCACGAGGGTGCAGGTTACGCCGGGGTTCGCGGGGTCCGGGGCGGGGCACACGCCTCCGGCGCCGGGACCCGTGAGAGCGTAGGTTATCTCTTCGCCCGGCTCCGTCGCGCCGGTCGCCGGGTCCACGATGCGCCGGTTCGCCGCTACTGGAGGATCAGGGAGGTCGTTGCCGAACGTTATGCTCCTCTGACCGGGAAGCGCCGCCGTTCCGGGGACGCCGGGGTTGAAGAAGACGTAATCCTTCCGGTTGGGTGCGGGTGTGATCTTGTCCACCGGGTAGGCCGCGCGGATCTCCCGCTCCATCTTCTCCAGCCCCAGCCGGGCGTTCTCCACGGCCTCGACCTTGTTATTGCCGAACTGAAATACTCGGATGCTCATATCGAAGATGCCGTAGAGCGCGAAGAGCACTATGATCATGATCATCATCACAATTGTCATCATGGGCATCCTGTTGTCCATCGCCACGTCCTCCTGGTTCGGGCTGGTGGATAGCCGGCGGGTCACTTCTGACACCAACCAGTTCGCATCGGATTTGCGGCTGGCGCACACGAAGTCAACCAACCAACTCAAGGACTACGCGGTGGTGACCCCAGGCACCTACGGATTGACTGGCTCGGCCGACTACTACATCGTGCCGTTGCTCCCGGGTGGGCTGCTCCCCGACCTCCCCAATGTCAGAGAGCGGAGTCTCGATGACAGCGGCAGGACCGAGATAGACACCGCGTTTGGCGTCAAGTTCGAGCCGGACGGGTCTGCCACCAACGTGGCCGGTCTCACTACCACGATCAGCCTTGATGACGGCGGAGCGGCAAACGACCTTATGCACACCGTGGACCTGAATCCCGCGACATCGAGGGTCAAGATTGATTAAGCGGCTCAAAGACGAAGCGGGTTACTCGCTGGTGGAGGTGATTGCTTCCATCATCATACTGTCCATCGCCATCATCCCGATGGTGGGGATGTTCGACATGGGCCTCAACGCGGCCACCAGTAGCGGCAACTACGACACGGCTCGAGCCCTGGCGAAAAAGCAAATGGAGAAAGCGCAAAGCCTGCCATACAACAAGGTTGCGGCGGAGTTCCCGAGCTCCCCGGACGCGGGCACGAGCGAAGAGTTCAATGGGAGCGGCCTCTCCGTGTACACGGCGCAAACGGACCCCGACGGGTTGTTCTCGAACTACGAGTACGAAGTCCGCAAGCAGTACGTGGTCCCCAACGGGTCGGTCTTCGACGACTCTTCCACGGATCAAGGCTTGATGCGGATAACGGTGAGCGCGTGCTGGGATAACGTGTGCTGGGACCTCGACGGCAACAAGACCTACACCACCGGCACCCTGAAGGCGAAGTGAGAAGCGTGATGAAGACCCGGCTCCTACGGGATGAGCGGGGGTTCACCCTCACGGAGATGTTGGTGGTGATCAGGACCTCAGGCAACGTGAAGCCCGTTTCGTCCTTCCAGGTGCTTCGGTTTCGCAGTCCTTTCGCATCCATGCACAGGTTATCGGCACGACATGCGCAAGACTTTAACTACTTGCGAGGGTTGCCCGATCAGATATCTCAAATCCTGAATTAGCTGATGAGATTCTGGGACTCCTCAAAGTGGTGGCGGTGTGCTTATCCGTCCAGGCGCGGGCGGACGGCGGCGGTTATCTCTTCCGCCCAGGCTATCGCCTCCGTCGCTTCCTCGGAGGTTATGGGACCGGTCGGGCCGCCGACCTCGGCGGGGTAGCGGCTTGGGACATAGTAGTCGTGCAGGTTGATCACCGCGCTGCGAAGCTCCCTTTTGTCAAGGTCGGAGACGTACCTTGTGGCTCGCCGGAGCAGTTCGGGTAGCACGTGGATGCGCGGCGGCTCCTCGCCATACGCTACGAGCAAGCCCTTCAAGTACTTTTCGACCGCCTGATGTGCGTGGAAGGTGACTATGTGAGCGAGAGCTTCCGCATCTTCGCTCGTGGAAAGCACCCGTGCCGCGTGAAGGTCCTCGTCGGCGAAGTTCCTCCAGGCTAGAGGGTCTTCAACCGTGCCGTTCATAGAGCACCAACCCATCTTCTTCGGCTTCTTTGAGGAAAGAGCTGCCCCTTTCCCGAGCATTCTCATACTCTTCGAGAGAGTAGACGAGAATGTCCGCCCCGACGAGCCGATCCAGGATCAACGGAGTCAGAGCTTTGATCCGCTCGCCGTACCTTGCGTCGGTGTCCTTGACGATGATGAGGTCTATGTCGCTGTCCTCGTGGGTATCACCACGGGCGAGGGAGCCGAAGAGTATGATCTTCTCCGGCTCGTACCCGTCCCTGATGCGCCCGACGAGCCACTCCAGATCGGCGCCGAGGTCCCGCCCGGTTTCCATGTATGACTACTTGCGCTCGATGAACTCTATGCGGTAGCCGTCTGGGTCCTTGACGAAGAACAGGCGGGTGCCACTGCCGCCCATGGCGTGGGGTTTGCTCTCGAAGTCCACGCCACCGGCCTCCTCCAGCTTATCTGAGAGGGCGTCGAGGTCTTCGACGGCGAACGCGACGTGGCTGTAGCCGGTCCCGATCTCGTACGGCTCCCGCTGGTCGTGGTTGAGGGTGAGTTCCAGGCGGGGCTCGGGGTCGCCGGGGACGGCGAAGAAAGCGTTGGTCGCGTCGGAGCCAACGGGACTCTTGCGGACCAGATCCAGGCCCAGCTTGTTCGCGTAGAAGTCTATGCTCCGGTCGAGGTCAAGAACCCGGTAGCAGGTGTGGACGTATCGCATGTTCGCTCCTTCGTCGCTAGCCGTCAGCTATCATCAGTCAGCTTCTTCCGAGGCCGACATCCGGCCATTTTAGCAACGACGCACTTCTCGCGACATCCAGGCAGAACTCGAGTTTGCGTCAGGCTTCTGGTCAGAGACGCTACTTCGATGTTGTGCTACCTGGCTGATGGCTGAAAGCTAAATGCTGATAAGCTTCTCCCGTGGAAGCGGAGAAGGTGACGCGGGGTTTACCGGAGAGCCCGGCGCGGCGGGTTGCCGGTATCGCCCGCGTCGGGGCGCGCTACGGCTTCGGGTTCGTGTTCGGGGGGCGGTTCGCCCTTCGGCGTCGCAGGGAGGACCCTGGCAGGGTCGGGACGCGGCTGAGACTCTCCCTTGAGGAGTTGGGGCCGACGTTCGCCGAACTCGGACGTTTCCTTGCGGGACGGGGCGACTTGTTGCCTCCGGGGATAATCTCCGAGCTCGCCAGAACATCGGCTCCGGCGCGGCCCGCCGCTTTCGCGGAGACGCGGGCGCTGGTCGAACGGGAGCTTGGGAACACGCTGGAGCGGCTCTTCCCGTCTTTCGATGAGATCCCGGTCAGGGTGGGGACGTTCACACAGGCGCACAGGGTCACGTTACCGGGGGACCGTCCGGCACTCGTGGTGCTGCGGCGACCAGGGGGGTTGCGCCGGGACTTGCTTGCGATGCGTCCGGTGGCTGACCTCACCCGCCGCAGACTCGGGGACCGGCTGCCGCTCGACCCCACCGTCACGGCGGCGGAGTTCGCGGCGCATGCGGCGCAACGCAGGGATATGTACTTCGCCGCCCAGACCGTGCGCCGAATACGGGACCTCGACGGCCCGCTTTTCCCGAGGGTTCCGCTCGTCTACCGCGACTACTCCGCCGCCCGCTGCATCACCTTCGAGGCGGTCGAAGAGCCTCGGACGCCGGGGCCGGAGCAGTACCGGGAGATCTCGGACGCGCTCACGCGGATGGCGGTTTTGGAGGGGATCTTCTTCCCCGACCCCGCGCCGGAGCGGTTCGTCGTGGATGGTTCCTCCGGGGACTTGTGGTTCGCCGACCCGACGGAGGGGTTCGCCCTGGACCCGGAGATGATGCGCGGCATCGCCGAGACACTCGCCGCCGTCCGGCGCGGCGACGTGGACGGCGTAGTTCGCGCACTGCCGCTCGCCGGAACCCCGGTCCCCGATGACCCTTCGGCGCTCCGCCGCGAACTGCGGGAGACGTTGGGGTCTCTCGGAGGTCCGTTGTGGAGCGAGCATTCGCTGATGGAGATCCGGAACCGTAGCCTGGAGGCTCTCCGAAGAGGCGGCGCCACGCTTCAAGAAGAGACCGCCAGGCTGCTCGCGGCTCTGATAGCGGCGGAGGAGCTTGGCAAAGAGCGCGGCGAAGCCGGGGACACCGGAACCGCCGCCGCCGCGGAGGCCGCTGGCAAGCTAGTGTCACGTTACCGGGACCCGAGGTACGTCGCGGCCCGCACGGCCAGGAAACTCGCCCAGCCCGACACCTACGTGGATTATCCGCGTCAGATACACGCCTTTCTCGACGAGCTGAAGGACGGAGAAGTCGAAGTGCATTTCCGTCATGGCGGCCTCGACGAACTCATCTCCAAAGTGGACATCCTCGCCAACCGGCTCGTCTTCGCGCTCTTGATAGCCGCCCTCATCATCGGTTCTTCGATGCTCGGGATCTTCTCCGAGAGCGGCTTCCGGCTGCTTGGCGTGAGCGTCTTCGGCCTCGTCGGGTTCGTCGTCGCCGCCGTAATGGGACTCGCCCTCCTGATCGGCATCATCCGCTCCGGACGCCTGTAACCGTCCGGGGACGCGCATACCGTCAGGCAAAGCCGATCATAAACGCCGCCAAGCCGACCGACCGGCTACGAAGGAGCGCGGCGTGGAAGAGTCGGCGGATAATACGGGTGGTCAAGGCGATACAGGTACTGACCAAGTACTAAGCTTCGTATGCTTTTCACAACTAGCCCCGAATGCCTCTTGACCGGACGCCCTACATCCGTAAGACTTCCCGCAAATGGTTGGAACAAAAGTCAAGAAATCCGAGCGCACCAGAACCAGGCGGAAAGCCCAGCCCGAACTGCCCTGGAACGTCATCCTCCACAACGATTGGAACAACTCCATGCCGCGGGTGATAATCATTCTAAACAGAGCCATACCCGGCATGACCATCGCGAAGGCCACCGGCATCATGTACCAGGCTCACTCGAAGGGCCAGGCCACGGTCAAAAGTTGCCACAAGGAACTGGCGGAACTCTACCGGGAGCGTCTACAGAGCGAGGGCCTCACCGTCAGCATCGAACCGTCCCACTAGCCGGACTACGACTGGGATCAGGCAGTCTCTGCGACCTGCGTCCCCATCCGCAACATCTCCTTTACCCGGCGTCCCTCGCGGTGACCCCGATAGTAGGTCAGACGGTCAAAGTCCTCCCACGTAGCCAGGTTCTCGTTGACCGCGAACGTCCCCGTGCTCCCGAACCGGCCATCCTGCCAGCCACTCCGGTACGCCCGGCCATCCCGGTCAACCGCCACCAATTCCACGACCCGCTCTTCGATCATCGTTCGCCCCCCGAACACGACGTTCTCATAACTGTGTAAACGTATAGCACAACCACTTCGTCAATGGAAGAGTTTTCTTAAAGAATCTGAATAAAAGTTACATTGCCGCTACATAAAGAGGATGTCGAGCGTAATCCGGATTCCGCATGAATGGTTGCATCGCTGAAATTGCTCGACTATTTTACCGGTATCTAATGGCGGGGACGGAAGAGGCCGAATGAGGAAGTGTAACCGTGGAGGAAGGTGGTTCCGGCGACGGGGCCGATCTCCCCGTTACAGAAGAAGCCGCCGACGGGCACGCCGCCGAGGTGATCCTGGAAGATGCCGGTATCGAAGTTGGGGCGACCGTACAAGTATTCACCGCGTCCGACGCAGGAGAAGAGAAGGGCGCCGGTGGGACTTCCATTGTCGGAGATCGTCTTTTCGTAGCCCGTGAGCATGGCGTGGAGGTCTTCGGCTGAGGTTTCGGCGTCTCGGAGGTGGAAGCGGAGGCGCATGCCTTCTTGCAGGTTCTCTCCGACGGCGATGGCGCCCCGCCGAGGGTCGGCGCCGATGAGATTCCGGATCAAAAAGTCTCCCACCCGCGGCTCCTCCGTTAACTCGTCCATCAATATCCCGGCGAACAACGAAGTCTGGGCAAGCCCGCGGTCGCGCTCGTCGAAGGAGGCGAATAACTCTTGCAAAACCTCGAAGGCCGGGCGATGATCCAGTTCGTGGAGCATGTTTTCCTCGCAACTCGTCACCCTCATCAGGTCGCCGACCGGGCGGCACCCCTGGGCCACGACCGTGTCCACGGCTATGTCGCCGGTCAGGGCCACGCCGACCGCTCCGCCATCGAACAACTCGCCGTCCAGGAACAGGGCATTCAGGCCCGGCGAGGATGCGCCGCTGGCAAGGCCCCCGATCTTGGGCGAGGCCGGGAAAGCGTAGTCGAGCCCGGAGAGCAGAGCCTCAGCCCGCACGGAGAAGGGATCGGCGAGCAGAATGAACTGCGGTTCCTCGCCAGCGGACACCCCGATCAGGGCCTCCCAGGCATCCGGCGGGCCGTCGAGATCGGGAAGTGGGCCATCCACCCGGAACGGCTTCACCCCAACAGCGGGCAGACGGGCGGCTACCAGGGAGAGGGCCGGTGAGTGTTCGACCTCCTCGCCGCCGCCGATCACGCCCCCGCCCGAGCAGCCGATGATGGTCTCTGGACCGAGGAGGTCGGAGATCAAGCCGCAAATCCGCGGATAATATGCCGCGAAGTGCGGGGTGACGAAGAGCACGGCAAGGGAGACTTCGCCCGGACCGAGATCCCGGCGGACGCTCTCGGAGCACTCCTGGATCGCCACCTCGATGGAAGTATTCCGGGATATCGCCGCAGCCCATTTCATGCTGATCGTCCTCTTTCCATCTCCCAAGTCTATACCCGTCCGGCCCGCGAGGCCGCTTTGTCATCTCTCGGAGGCGAGCGTCGCCACGACAGAAACGCGAGGAGCGCAACCCCGAGCACAGCTGGCAACGTCAGGTCCTCGAACACCGCCACCCCGGTCCAGAAGGCCATAGCCACGATGGAGCTGTCGAGCAGTCTGGGCGGCGGTCGTCCCCGCCAGCGTCCGGCGGCGAGGAGAAGAGCGGAGGCGAGCGCGCCGGAGAGCAGCCATCCGAGGTAGTTGCTCGCTGGCACGCCATAGTACGCGCCGTCATCCGGCCACGCCCAGAAACCAAGCGCGGCGGCGCCAGGGTCGAGGACTCCGTCCATCAGGACGAGGAGAATGGCGGATCGAAGAATCCAGGTAATGAAGCGCGACGTTCCTTTTCGGGAGGCCGCGGCGACCGCCCCGATCACGAGCGGCGCGTACGATACAGGGAGAAGATACGGCACGAGCCCGAAAGCCAGTGGACCCAGAGCATTACCGTAATGAAAGTCTCCATAAGGGAAGCCGGTCACGACGCCGACCGCCTCTATCGCAAAGGCGAAGATGGAGACTGCGAGCAGGGAGAGAAAAGCTCTCCGTCCTCCGAGGTATCGGAAAAGCGCGAGTATGGATGGAAGAGCTATGAGGAACGTGGCGACGAAGGAGCCCGCGCTCGCGCCTGGAACGTCGGGGAAGCGGGAGGTGAAGTACGCGGCCCCGAAAAAGACGGCGGATACGAGAAGTAGTGGAAGCGGAATCGAGCGGACCGAAAGCATCCGTGTATGTTATCCCGGCGACGCTTCGGCGGGCGGTATATATTTGTTTTCGTGATGAAGTTTTGATCGGACGTCTCCTCCAGGTCTCGCGGCCGGTGCTCTGGATCAACACCACAGGCCCCGCCGTGGTCGGGATGTGGCTATCGGGGGATCTGTGGCGGTGGGAGGCGCTGCCGATACTGCTCTGGCTCACGCTGCCGTTCAACCTCCTGATCTACGGTACCAACGACGTCTTCGATCAAGAAACAGACGCCAAAAACCCCCGCAAAGGCACCCTCGAAGGCGCGCGCATCCGAGCGGAGGAAGCGAGGCCCATAGCCCTCGGAATCCTCATCGCGAACCTGCCGTTCGCGGCATACTTCATCCTCGCTTTCTCTCCGAGCGCGATCCTGTGTATGCTCCTCTACGCGCTGCTCTTCACCGGCTACTCGGCGCCGCCCGTCCGGTTCAAAGCCAGGCCATTTCTGGACTCCCTGAGCAACGCCGCCTACGCCTTCCCGCTGATCTTCGTGCCGCTGGCACTCGGCGAACCGCCGATGTGGCCCGCCGCGCTCGGCCTGATGGCGTGGAGCGCAGCCAAGCACACCTTCGACGCCGTCCAGGATATTGCCGAGGACGAGCGGGCTGGCATCGATACGACAGCCGTGAAGCTCGGCGTCCGGGGCGTCGTGTTCTGGAGCGGACTTTTCTGGACGCTCTCGACCGTCGCCTTCGCGCTCGTCAGCCTGCCGGTCGCGCTGGTGAACGCCGTATTCGCGGGTGGACTACTGTACGCGCTGCGCCGCGACCCGACGCCCCGGACGGGACATCGACTGTATCCGTTCTCCATCGCGTTTCCATACGTCGCGGGCACGGTGGCCGGCGTGCAGTTGGTCGGGGCGATCTCACTCGGGGCGTATCCGTGAGAAGGGCAGAGAGCCGAGAAGAGCATGGCTTATTACGCCCGGTTCCCCACTCGCCCGCCTCGAAGAAGGTGGTCGTCGTGGGTGGCGGCATCGGAGGACTGGCGGCGGCGGCGCTTCTGGGTCGGGCCGGACATCGGGTCACGCTGTTAGAAGGCGCGGACTATCTCGGCGGCAAGAGTCGGCGCATCGAGCTGGACGGACAACGGATGGACACCGGACCATCGCTCGTCACCTTCCCAGGCGTTTGGGATGAGCTACTCGGGAGATGGGACGCTCTCGGGGACGGCGACGCTTCGGCGGCGGAGGTCGCTGGCTTGAAACTGCGGCGCATGGATGAGGTCGGGAAGTATTATTTCCGGGGCGAGGTTGTGGCGTTGCCTGTGCCGGAGGAGCATCCGTGGCGTGGGGCCTGGGAGCGGTTCGCGGGGCTGCATGGCGGGCTTGGTCCCGAGGTGACGCGGCTTTTGACCGCGGACCCGCTCGACCGCCAGACGCTGCCTGCGCTGGGGCGTTTGCTGCGGACTTACGGTCCCAGGCTCACTACTCGAAGTTATCTGGATGGCCTGGAATGGCTGCCGGACGGTCTGAGAGAGGTCATCGCCATCCACGCCCTGAACGCCGGGGTGAGTCCTTCCCGCACGCCGGCGCTGTACGCGAGCATGCCGGCGATCATGGCCCACGATGGCGTATGGACCCCGGAAGGCGGAGTCTACGAGGTCGTGCTCGCCCTGGAGCGTCTCGCCCGCCACGCCGGGGTCGAGGTGCGTACCGGGGAGTCAGCGTATGGGATCTGGGAGGGCAAAGTAGTCACGAGATCCCGCGAATATGAGGCCGACGCTGTGGTCAGCGGCCTGGACGACGGAAGACTGGAAGGACTACTGGCGCCGGGCAAACGTCAA
Source organism: Rubrobacter sp. (assembly GCA_013815485.1). Taxonomy (GTDB): domain Bacteria; phylum Actinomycetota; class Rubrobacteria; order Rubrobacterales; family Rubrobacteraceae; genus JACDGB01. The sequence goes on along the minus strand of JACDGB010000031.1, from coordinate 985 downwards.
ACTCCGGGGAAGCTCTCCTGCTCGGGGGTGGCCGTGTACGCGGCGTTGCGCGAGGAGCTGCCCGCAGGCGTCCCGACGCACGGTGTCGTGCTGCCGTCGAACCCGGAAGGCCTGTACCGTAGCCTGGAGGCCGGGGAAGAGCCGGAGGAGACGATGGCATTCGCCAACTACTACCGGCCCGGAGAAGTGTACCCGAACGACCGGGCGACGCTGGCGTTGCTCCTCACGGCCCCAGCGAATGGTCGGGAGTACGGGTTGGAAGATTCGTTCGTCCAGCGGGAGGTGGAGCGGGTGTCGCGGGAGATCGGGCTCGACAAGCCCGCGACGGCGTACTTTGGAGAGTACAAAATACTGCATCCACGATACTTTGGCGAATGGGGAAGCATGGGCGGCGCGCTGTATGGAGAAGTGCGGCCATTCTGGAGGAGCGGGCCGTTGCACCGGCCCCGCTACAACGACCGCCGCCGTCCCTGGCTGTGGCGCGTCGGGGCTTCGGTGCATCCCGGAGGCGGCATCCCCGCAGTGCTCGGGGGAGCCATGATCTCCACCGGCAGGCTCCTCCAGCATCTGGGTAAATAGCACGGAATCCAGGTGATGGGTTCATGCGAAGTAATCAGCCGAGTTCCGTACAACATGTACTGGAACCGGCGAGAAAGGGATGGACATGGACATTGGTGACCAGCGCGGGCTTTTCGAGATACCAGACGACATCGTCTATCTGAACTGCGCGTATATGGGTCCGCAGCTCCGGGCGGCGCGGGAGACCGGAGAGTGGGCGGCGGGGCGCAAATCGCGGCCCTGGGAGATCCTGCCCGAGGACTTCTTCGAGGACGTGGAGGAGGCCCGCCATCTCTTCGCCCGGATCGTCGGCGGCGACCCGGACGGCGTCGCCATCATCCCCGCCGTCAGCTACGGTATCTCCATCGCCGCAGCCAACACACCCGTAAAAGCGGGCGAGCGCATCTTGATCCTCGAGGACCAGTTC
>JACDGB010000243.1 GCA_013815485.1 Rubrobacter sp. | reverse complement strand
TAGGCGGGGCCGAATGCGGATCGTCGGTCCCAATTGCCTCGGCGTGATGAACCCGAACACGGGGCTCAACGCCACCTTCGCGGGCGGCATCGCGCGTCCCGGGAGCGTTGGTTTCCTCAGTCAGAGCGGGGCGCTTTTGACGGCGATACTGGATCAGAGCTTCCGGGAAAACGTCGGGTTCTCGTCGTTCGTCAGCGTCGGGTCCATGATGGACGTTGGGTGGGGGGATTTGATCTCCTACCTCGGCGACGACCCGAAGACGAAGAGCATCGTCCTCTACATGGAGTCCATCGGCGACGCCCGCTCGTTCCTCTCCGCCGCCAGAGAAGTGGCCCTCACCAAACCCATCATCGCCATAAAAGCCGGGCGCACCGAGGCCGCAGGCAAGGCCGCCGCCTCCCACACCGGCTCCCTCACCGGCTCCGACGAAGTCCTCGACGCCGCCCTCCGGCGCAGCGGCGTATTGCGGGTGGACGAAATATCCGAACTCTTCGACATGGCAGAAGTCCTCGGCAAGCAGCCCCGCCCCAAAGGCCCGCGCCTCACCGTCATCACCAACGCCGGAGGTCCCGCCGTCCTCGCCACCGACGCCCTCATCGGCAACGGCGGCGAACTAGCAGAGGTCTCGGACGAAACAATGGAGAAGCTCGACGGCTTCCTCCCCGGTCCCTGGAGCCACGGCAACCCGGTGGACGTGCTCGGCGACGCCGGCCCGGAACGGTACGCCAAAACCCTGGAGACCGCCGCCGACGACCCGGAGAGCGACGGTCTCCTCGTCATCCTCACGCCCCAGGACATGACCGACCCCACCGCGACCGCCGAGGCGCTCGCACCTTATGCCAGAAGCACCGGCAAGCCCGTGCTGGCGAGTTGGATGGGTGGCCCCGAGATATCCGCCGGCGAGTCCATCCTCAACAACGCAGGTATCCCCACCTTCGACTACCCTGACGCCGCGGCCCGCGCCTTCGCCGATATGTGGCGATACACCTACAACCTCCGCTCCATCTACGAAACTCCCAGGCTCGCCACCCAAAACGGCGCCGTGGACCGGGACCGGGCGGGAGAGTTGATCGAGAACGTTCGCCACGCCGGACGCGCGATCCTCACCGAGTACGAATCCAAAGAGTTGCTCGCGGCCTACGGCATCCCCACCGTCGAGACCCGCCTCGCCCGCGCCGCCGAAGAAGCCGTCGAAATCGCGGAGGACATCGGCTACCCGGTCGTGCTCAAGCTCGATTCGGAGACCATCACCCACAAGACCGACGTGGGCGGCGTGCGCCTGAATCTCGGGGACGCGGGCGACGTCACCCGAGCTTACGAGGAGATGGAGCGTCGCATCGGGGAGGAGTATTCGCCGGAGGACTTCGCCGGGGTCACGGTGCAGCCGATGGTCAGCCTGGATGGGTACGAGTTGATCCTGGGTAGCAGCCCGGACCCGCAGTTTGGACCCGTTCTACTATTCGGCTCCGGCGGCCAACTCGTCGAGGTGTACCGCGACCGCGCGCTGGCTTTGCCTCCATTAACCACAACCCTCGCCCGCCGCGCCATGGAGCGCACCCGCATCTCCGAGGCGCTTGACGGCGTCAGGGGACGGGCACCAGTGGACCGGGAGGCGCTGGAGAAGCTGTTGGTTCGCTTCTCCCAGCTCGTCGTGGAGCAGCCGAGGATCAAAGAGATGGACATAAACCCACTGCTGGCCTCCCCGGAACGCTTGCTAGCCCTCGACGCCCGCGTGGTGCTGCACGAACCGGAAGTAGCGGACGAGGGCCTTCCCCACTCCGCCATTCGCCCATACCCGACGCAGTACATCTTCGAGGAGGAGTTAAAAGACGGCGAGCCCGTCGTCGTGCGTCCCATTCGGCCCGAAGACGAGCCTTTGATGGTGAAGTTCCACGGCTCGCTCTCCGAGCAGAGCGTCTACATGCGCTACTTCCACATGATGAACCTGGACCAGCGCACGGCCCACGACCGGCTGACGCGCATCTGCTTCATAGACTACGACCGCGAGATGGCGCTCGTGGCCGAGAGGGAGAATCCGGTGTCGGGGGGAAAAGAGATCCTGGGCGTCTCCCGCCTCAGCCGCCACGGCTCCGCGCGAGAGGAGGCCGAGTTCTCCGTGCTCGTAAGCGACGCCTACCAGCGCCGAGGCGTCGGTACCCTGCTGCTCGAAAAGCTACTCGAAGTAGGCCGCGCCGAGGGACTCCGGCGCATCACCGCCGACATCCTCTTCGACAACTACCCCATGCAGCGCATCAGCCGCGGGCTTGGCTTCGAGCTCCGCCGCGACACCCAAGACATGGTGATGAAAGCGGAACTAGATCTCTACAGCCCCGCCTAAAAGGAAGAGGACCGGGCCTCCGAAGAAGAGCCCGGTCCCAGGTACATCAGCCGCTCTACGCGGCTAGTAGTCGGCTAGAAGCCGCCGTTGAACTGTTCTACCTCGAGCTCGAAGCTCTGCTCAACAGCCGAGGCGGCCACGGAGTTATCAATCGCGGCGGCGTTGGCGTCGCCGGAGTTGGTCTGGACGCCGGCTACGAACGCAACCTGGGGCGCGAAGACGTTGAAGCTGTCCTCGAACGTCACGTCGCTGCTGTCGTCTATGGCCGTCGCCTGCGCAAAAGCCGGGGAGGCCGCCACCAACATCATCGCCAGCATCGCCGCCAGCACCATCAATTTCCTCAATTTACCGCTCCTTCTATAAGACGCTCATTCTCGATCCTCTGGAACCCACTCATCCCCACGTACCTACAGCAGGTTGCAGGGTAGGTGACCCATCAGTCATCATGGAGGCATGAACGCATACTCCGAAGACCTCAGAAAGAAGATCGTCGAAGCGCTCGGGCGAGGGATGGGCAAGAGCGAAGCCGCCCGCACCTTCTCCGTGAGCCTCTCCTCCGTGAAGCGCTACGCCACGATGGCCGAGGAGGACCGCTCGCTGGCGCCCAAGAAGAGGCCTGGCTCAAAACCAAAGCTGGACGAGCGAGCCAGGAGACTGCTCGAAGAAGATCTCAAGGAGCGCCCTTTCATCACCCTCCAAGAAAGGTGCGAGTATCTGCGGGCGGTTGCCTCTGTGGATCTCAGCCGCTCCACCCTCTGCCGAGCCATAAAGCGGATGAACTCCACCAGGAAAAAGGGGGGAGATCCGCCACGGAACGCGACGAGTTCTTGAGGGCCGCCTGGAGGGTTATGGTTGCTGGAGCACTCGACTCAAGAAGGCTGGTCTTCGTTGATGAATGTGGCACTCACACCTCGCTGGCTCCTTTATACGGTTACTCCCCCAAAGGCGAGCGGCTTTCGCTTTCCGTGCCACGTAACCGAGGTCCGAACACGACCTTGCTGGCGAGCATGACGGTAGAGGGGATGGGACCTTCAATGGCGATGAAGGGCTCGACCACCGCGGATGTCTTCGAGGCCTATCTCGAGCACGTTCTCCTTCCCGAACTGGAAGAAGGGCAGATAGTGGTCATGGACAACCTGCCCGCTCACAAGCCCGATAGGGTGAGGGAATTGATCGAGGAGAGGGGCTGCGAGCTGTTGTACTTGCCCAGCTACTCACCGGACTACAACCCAATAGAGGAGGCCTTCTCCAAGATCAAGGAGATTCTACGCAGGGCCGAGGCCCGGACCCGCGAGGCTCTGGTGGAAGCGATGGGCGAGGCGCTCTCCGCGGTCAGCTCTTGGGATGCCTGGAGCTTCTTCAAACATGCTGGCTACCATCCTGCAGGCCAAGCACTATGAAACGCGCTGTAGAGTCCGGACTCCCGCTTGATGAACCGGCTGATGGCCGGGTTGTTCACCTCGGTGTAGACGCCGGGGAAGTTTTTCGCCGCGCAGCCGCGTCCGAAGCTGGTTATGCCAAACTGGCGCTGCGCGCCGTCCACCCGGTCGAACATCGGGCCGCCGGAGTCGCCCTGGCAGGTGTCCACGTCGCCCTTGCCAGCGGCGACCATGAGCTTCGGCGCGTACTCTCCGCCGTAGGCTCTCTTTCCCGCGCGGTCGGAGGCGACCGTCGGGCGTCCTTCCCGCATCCGCTTCGGGAAGTTCCGTCCGCCATTGCCGCCGTTTGCGGGCTGGGCTTTCGTATTGCCCCAGCCGGTGATAGTCGCCTTGTTGCCCGCGTTCTCCGGACGGTTGTTGCTGGGAGTGAGCAGTTT
>JACDGB010000030.1 GCA_013815485.1 Rubrobacter sp. | reverse complement strand
CTTCTCGTCGCGCCCCTCAACCTGCGCGATGGACTCAAGCGCCTCATAGACGAGGAGACCGCGAAGGCCGAGAAAGGAGAGTCGGCCCGCATCACCTGCAAGACCAACGCGCTGACGGACCCACGCATGATCGAAGACCTCTACGAAGCCTCCCAGGCCGGGGTGAAGGTGGACCTCATTATCCGCGGGATCTGCTGCCTCCGTCCCGGTCTCGAAGGGATCAGCGAGAACATCCGCGTAGTGTCGCTGGTGGGACGTTTCCTGGAGCATGCGCGCGTCTTCGCCTTCGGGGAAGGGGAGAATGAGAGAATCTACCTCGGCTCCGCCGACTTGATGCAGCGGAACCTCGACCGGCGGGTGGAGAATGTCTTCCCGCTGCGCGAAGAGCGTCACCGCAAGAAGATACGCCGTATCCTCGACCTCCAGCTCGCCGACACCGCCAACTCCTGGGAACTCCGCCCCGACGGCTCCTTCGAGCGCCTTCGCCCCCCGGACGGCGAAGAGCCGCTCGACAGCCAGGCCCTCCTGCTCGAAGACCCCGGCTAGGGCCGATCCAGCGTCACGACTACCTGTCGGACTCTTAGAAAGCGGGAGGACTCCTCTTGACCGTCGAACTGAGGATACTGGCGTTCAGTGTCTTGCTGGGTGTCGTTCAGATCGTCGCGGCATCCCACTCCGCAAGTCTGCAGCGTGGTTATCGTTGGTCTTCCAGCCCGAGGGATGGGGAAGTGCCACCACTACAGGGCGTGGCCGGACGTCTGGATCGGGCCCTCCGCAACTTTGTCGAAACCTTCCCGTTGTTCGCCGCCGCCGTCCTGGCGGCGCACGTTCTGGACGTACACAACGCGCTCACCGAGTGGGGAGTGTGGCTCTACTTCCTCGCTCGCGTCGCGTACGTGCTCCTCTACGCCGCTGGTATTCCTCTGGTCCGTTCACTCGTTTGGAACGTTGCGACGGTCGGTATCCTGCTGCTCGTCGTTGCGTTGTTTTTCGGGTGATCAATCCAGGTCTCGAAGCCCGGTGACGCTCACGCGCTTCACGCCGGGGAGGGCGGTGATCTCCTCCAGTACGTCCTGCGCGTTGCGCGACGGCGGGATGCGCACGCGGATGCTGTAGTGGGATTGTCCGTCCTCCAGTTCCGCGTCGAGGCCGCGGAGGTTCATGTCACGGCGGTCGAGCAGTGCGGCCCCAGCCCGAAAAGTATGTGCGTCCCGAAGCCTGCCAAGATCTCGGCGTTGGGGATCGTCAAACTTTCCATAAAACCCATCCCAGGAGGAGTGCCGCCCGCCGACACGCCGCGAGCATCCAGGGAAATACATGGACTGGAGACAGGTCTGTCAAGCGCCCCTCGAACCGTTTGCACGACCGGCTACACGAAACCGTGTAACAGCTCAATAGCTTCTGATATATTTCAAATCTGTTAACTAACGGCCTGATCGGGCCGAGAGGGTGAAGAAAAGTGGCGCAACAGAAGAGCGAGCAAAGGTCTTCCAAGTCCAGGGGGAAACGCTCTCCGGTGGACCAACAAGAGTTCGAGTGGCAGTTCGACGCGGCGGAGTTAGAGCCCGTCGAGATCTGGATCGGGCAGCACTCTTCCGGGTCCGGCCTCGTGGTAGAGCCAGACTCCGACGAGAAGATCACGGACACCTACTACGATACGGAGGACTGGCGTTTCTACCGGGCGGGTTACGCTTTGCGCGTCCGCAAGGCCGGGAGCAGCGCCGAGGCGACGATGAAGTCCCTCTCGCCAGCCGAGGGCAACCTCAGGCGGCGGCGTGAGATCACCGAGCCTTTGAGCGACGATAAACCGGCGACGCTGGGCAAGGCCCCTGGCCCCGTTGGCGAGCGGTCCCGCTCCCTGCTTGGCGCGCAGGAGATGCGGCCGATGTTCGAGGTGCGTACCCGCCGCCAGAAGTTCGCGCTCCTGCTGGAAGACACCGCGCCCGCGTCAGAGAACGGCGCCTCGGACGACGACGCGGCTTCGGGAGAGAGGGTCCGTATCGGTGAGGTGGTGCTCGACTCCACGGAGATACCGCTCGGCGAGGGCAGGGAGTCGGCCCAGCTCAGGCGCGTCGAGATCGAGGCCGGCTCGGGTACCGCCCCGACTCCCGACTTGCGCGGTTTCGTGGACGAGATGCAGCACGCGCTCGACCTGAAATCCGCGTCCATCTCCAAGTTCGAGACGGGCCTCTACGCCACCGGGATCAACCCGAAGAGCACGACCAGCGTGGGTCCGGTCGAGATCGGCCCGGCCATGACCCTGGGCGAGGTCGCGTTCGCGGTGCTGCGTCGGCAGTTCACCGAGATGCGGGATCACGAGCCGGAGACCAGGCTCGGCGAGGACCCGGAAGAACTCCACGACATGCGCGTGGCGACACGCAGGATGCGGGCCGCCATGAAGGTGTTCGAGGGGGCGCTGCCGGAGCGGGCCAAATGGTTCCGGGAAGAGCTTCGCTGGGTGGCCGACGCTCTGGGCGACGTCAGGGACCTGGACGTTCAGATGGACCGCCTGGAGACCTGGAAGGCAGAGGCCGACGATGAAAGCTCCGCGTTTCTGGACAAGATCCTCGACGTGATCAAGAAGCGGCGGACGGAGGCCCGAGACCGCATGCTAGAGGCGCTGGACTCCACCCGCTACGAGCGCCTCGAGAAGTCCTTCGGCGAGATGCTGCGCCGCGGGCCGGGGGCCGAACAGGAGCTCGCGAAGACCAACGGCAACGATCCGGCGGGCGAGCCCGTCACGAAGGTGGCGCCTGCCCTCATCTCCGCCCGCTACCGCAAGTGGGGCAAGGCCGCAGGGAAGCTCGACGAGACTTCCTCGCCGGAGGCTTTCCATGACTTGCGCAAGAAGGGCAAGCGGTTGCGCTATGCGCTGGAGTTCGTCTCCGAAGTCTATGGCAAGCCGGCAGGAAAGCTGATCACACCTCTAAAAGCGCTTCAAGACGACCTCGGAGATCACCAGGACGCCATCGTCGCCGCCGGGACCTTGAGGGAGCTCGGCACCACGACTGACGGCCCGCGCGTCACTCGTGGCGTGGCATTCACCATGGGCGTCTACGCGGAGCGCTACCTGCGCGAGGCCGCCACCACCCGCGCCGGGGTGCTGAAGTCCAAACCGTTCCGCGCCCTCGCAAAGGGCAAGGACTGGCAGGACTTCGAAAAGGCTATGAAGGACGCAGCGAAGAAACCGAAGAAGGCCGGGAGCAAGTAACCTCGCGTGGACCTCTATCTGGTGCGCCACGCGATAGCCTATGGACGGGATCACGAGCGTTGGCCCGACGACTCGAAGCGCCCGCTGACCCCGGAAGGGGAAGAGGGTTTTCGTGGGATTTCCTGGGAGCTTGCAAAGGCCGCGCTGCCACCACTGAGGCTCTTCAGCAGCCCCTACGAGCGTGCCTGGAGGACCGCCGAGGTACTGCGCGAAGCTGCGGGATGGCCCGAGCCGGAATACATGCCCGCGCTGGAGCCAGACGTACCGACCGAAAAGATGGCTCTGGTGCTCGAAGACCTTCTCGGAGACGAGCTCGGCCCCACGGCCCTCGTCGGGCATCGTCCCAACCTCCACGAGCTTGCATCCTTGTTCCTGACGGGAGACAAGGGCGTGGGGATCGCGATAAAAAAAGGCGGCGCCCTGTGCATCCGCTTCGATGGCCGCCCGAAGCCAGGCGCCGGCGCGCTGCGCTGGCTGCTGACGCCGAAGATCCTGCGTTCCCTGACAAATCATCCGCCGGCTCGGGCCGTGACCCCGACCGAAATCTGAAGCCTTTCAAGCCAGCGGCATCTTCGCCAGGCACTCCGGTTCCGGGTAGCCCCGGCTCAGGTCCAGAAGGGTTAGCTCGACCTCTTTCACCCGGACCTCCCCGACAGGCCAATCCCGGTAGCGTTCGATGGCGGAGATGAGTCCCTCCGGAACCCCTGTGCCGTCCGGGGCCTGGAAGTACGCCAGGGTCATGTGCGGCGGCCCGGAAGGCATCTTCAGCCCGCAGCCGCCGCTCAGGGTTTCGCGGAGGCGTTTGATCATGCCCCCATCCCGAGCCTCGATGAACGCTGCGCCGGGGAAGGCGTTGAGGTTCGCAAACTCCACGCCGAAGGCAGGGAATTCCGCCAGCGTACGCCGGGCGCGGATCTCTATGTTCGTGAGCCGCTCGGAAGATATCTCGCCCGCTTCCTCGGGCTTGGGGACGAGGAATCCCAGGAGGAGCAGCGTGATGTGCATGAAGTGATCCGGATGCAGCGATACGAACGGAAATGGTCGCAAAGCCTCCCGCAAAGGGTCGAGACGGTCGCTCAGGTGACCGGTCTCCACCGGGATCATGAGCGATGCCGAGAGCGCGTGCCCATCCTGCCAGCCAGGGTCCATGTGCCCTCCGAACTCCAGCCGCCTCTCGGCAACGAACGCTTCCCAGATATCCTCGTAGCCTCCCATAACGCAACTGTAGCAAATCGCGCCGGAACCAAGGAACCGTATATGGTCCGCTCCGCCGGTCGCTCATCCAGCGGCGCGAGAACATCATCGCCATGCACGAGGCGCGCTGACCGGAGATCCCAAGCACCTCCCCTTGCCGGACGGCGAGGACTCGCGGATACTTGACCCAGGCTAGAGATGGGGGAAAGCGTGGCCTTCGACCAATACCTCAAGGACGTACAGACGGAGCTTTCGACGGGCGTCGCCCGGGAGCATGCTTACCGGCCGGCCTTGAAGACGCTCTTGCAGTCGCTGGAGTCTGACATCCTGGCGACCAACGAGCCCCGGCGCACCAGCGTCGGCGCGCCGGACTATGTGGTGGCCCGTGGCGGCGTCCGCGTGGGCTACGTCGAGGCGAAAGATCTCGGCGACGATCTGCGAAAGACCGAGCGTTCCGAGCAGCTAAAACGCTACCGGGGCGCCTTCCCGAACCTGATCCTCACGGACTACCTGGAGTTCCGTCACTACGTGGACGGTGAACGCCGCGCCACCGCCCGCATCGCCGAAGAGGACGAGAGCGGAAAGCTCCGTCTCGATGCGGAGGGCGCGAGGGAGGCCGAACGTCTGCTGCGGAGCTTTCTGGCGCAGGAGGCCCCGACCGTCGGGACGCCGCGGGAACTGGCGGAGCGCATGGCGGCGCAGGCACGCGAGATCCGCGCCCTCATCGCCCAGACGTTCCAACAGGAGGGCGAGCGGGGACAGCTCCACACTCAGCTCTCCGCCTTTCGGAAGACCCTGATCCCGGATCTTCAGCCCGATGCGTTCGCCGACATGTACGCTCAGACCATCGCCTACGGCCTCTTCGCCGCCCGTACCACCACGGACGCCCCCGACTCGTTCTCACGGCGCACCGCCGGCTGGGACCTGCCGCGCACCAACCCGTTCCTGCGAAACTTGTTCAATGAGATCGCCGGTCCAGCCCTCGACGACCGCGTGGCCTGGCTCGTGGATGACCTCGCGGAGCTTCTGCGCCGGGCGGACATGGCCGCTATCCTCGAAAGTTTCGGGAGCCGCATCCGCCGAGAAGACCCGGTCGTCCACTTCTACGAAACCTTCCTCGCCGCCTACGACCCGAAGATGCGCGAGTCGAGGGGCGTCTACTACACACCCGAGCCCGTCGTCTCCTACATCGTGCGCTCCGTGGACGCCGTGCTGAAGGAGAAGTTCGACCGCCCGATGGGCCTCGCCGACCCGAACACCCTGATCCTGGACCCCGCGACAGGGACCGCCACCTTCCTCTACCATGTGATCCGTCACGTCCACGAGGCACTGCAAGAAGCGGGCCAGCTCGGTACGTGGAACAGCTACGTGCGCGAGGAGTTGCTGCCCCGCATCTTCGGCTTCGAGCTTCTCATGGCCCCGTACACCGTCGCCCACATGAAGCTCGGCATCCTGCTTCGGGAACTCGGCTACGACTTCAGCGGCGACGAGCGGCTGCGCGTCTACCTCACCAACACCCTCGAAGAGGGCTTCCACCCTGACGAGACCATCGGCTTCGCCGAGTACATAGCCGACGAGGCCGACGCCGCCGCGAGCGTCAAGAAGGACGAGCCCATAGAGGTAATCATCGGCAACCCGCCGTACTCCGGTCACTCCGCCAATAAGGGACCCTGGATCTCCGGCCTCATAGACACCTACAAGCGCGTGGATGGACAACCGCTCGGCGAGCGTAACCCCAAGTGGCTGAACGACGATTACGTGAAGTTCATCCGCTTCGGCCAGTGGCGCATCGAGAAGACTGGTCAGGGTGTCCTCGCCTTCATAACCAACCACGGCTACCTGGACAACCCCACCTTTCGTGGCATGCGCGAGAGTCTCATGCGGACCTTTACCGACATCTATCTGTTGGATCTGCACGGGAACTCGCTCAAGAAAGAGAAGACTCCGGATGGCGACAAGGACGAAAATGTCTTCGACATTCAACAGGGTGTATCTATCGCCCTTCTTTTGAAGCAGCCTGATCAGACCGGACCAGCGAAGATCCACCACGTTGACCTCTGGGGACTGCGTGAAGGCAAGTACGAGTGGCTCTTCGCGGAAGATACCGAAACGACCGAGTGGGCCGAGCTTACTCCAGGTTCACCTTCTTATCTATTCTCGCCACAGAATACTGATCTGCTGGCAGAGTACGAGCAGGGTTGGAAGATGACAGAGATGATGCCAGTCAATGTGCTTGGCTTCCAGAGCCACCGCGATCACTTCGCAATAGACTTCGACAAGGAACACTTGCGCGACCGAATCTCTGAACTTCGTGGCACAACCCGCACCGACAACGAGTTGCGGCAGAAATATGCGCTGAAGGATGGCGGAAGCTGGCGACTTTCCGAAGTGCGTAGACGGCTACAAAGCGACGGTGATTGGGAGAAGCACATTATTCGCTGCGCATACCGGCCATTTGATTGGCGGATGAGCTACTTCAGTACTGTAGCGATGGATCGTCCGCGTCGGGAGTTGCTAGACCATGTGGCTGGACGCGAGAACTTATGCCTGAACACGGTGCGTCAAACCAGAGCAGAGTATTGGCAACATGCTGTCGCGTCCGACGCGCCAGCCCCAGCAGTATTCGTGGAAATCAAAGACGGTTCGACCGTTTTCCCTCTCTACCTCTACCCGCAGGACGACAACCTCCTGGATGCGGCGGAGGAAGGACGCAGGCCGAACCTATCGCCAGAGTTCGTGAACGAACTTTCGGAGAAGCTGGGTCTCTCGTTCGTGCCGGACGGGACTGGCGATCTCGCTGATACTTTCGGGCCAGAGGACGTGTTCCACTACGCCTACGCGGTGTTCCACTACGCCTACGCGGTGTTCCACTCTCCAACGTATCGCTCCCGGTACGCGGAGTTCCTGAAGCGGGACTTCCCCCGGTTGCCGCCCACCTCGGAACGGGGACTGTTCGCGGCGCTGGCGGGGAAAGGCGCGGAGTTGGTCGGGCTGCACCTCATGACCTCTCCGGCCCTGAACAACCTCATCACCCGCTTCCCCGAGGGTGGCGACAACGTGGTCGAGAAGGTCCGCTACGACGCGGCCAATGAGCGAGTCCACATCAACAACACGCAGTACTTCGAGGGAGTACCGGAGGAGACGTGGGGCTTCCGGGTTAGAGGCTATCAGGTGCTGGACAAGTGGCTCAAGGACCGCCGGGGCCGCGCCCTCACCTCCGCCGACGTGCGGCATTATCAGCGCATCGTCGTAGCCCTCACGCAGACCCGCCGCCTAATGCGGGAGATAGACGAGACCATACCGGGCTGGCCGATGGGCTAGGCTCGTTCGAGCTTTGGGTGCGATGCTCTCATGGAGCTCAGGCTGGACTTGCCGCGAGAAGTCGTCGAGGCTCTCGGGAAGAATCTCGAGAAGAAGGCGCTCGAAGCGGTCAGAGCAAGAAGATCAAGAAACGCTGTGATGAAGCCCGGAGTCCTCACGTGAGGACTCCGGGAGTTCCTCGAAACCTTGGATCAGGAGACCCGGTCGGCGCGGACGACGTAGCGGACGAGCCAGTTGGGGCCTTCCGTCCAGTAGTCGCCGAAGTCCTCGATGCAGGTCTGCAAAGTGACCATGTCCCTGCCGGCGATCGGGTACGTCACCGAGAGGTCGGTGATCGGCACCTCGAGGATTTCGCTCACCGCGTAGGTGTAGGTCTGTCCGTTGGCGTCGGTCAGCAGGATCTCATCCCCCGCCGCCAGGTTGGGCAGGCTGTAGAAGACGCGATCGCTCATGGTGCCCGGATAGCCGATACGGTGCCCCGCTATGTACGTGTTGGAACCCTCGACCCACGGGTAGCCGCTACCGGAAAGGTGACCGGCCCCCTGGGATAGGCTTGACTCCGTGGTGCCCTCAACCACCGGGATGTCATTGAGACCGAGCGTGGGCACGGTCAGGTACATGGTGGTGTCCGCGGGGACCGCCGTATTCGGCTCGACCGGCGCGGGCGTAGACTCCGGAGCGGGCGCCCGCACGGACGCCTGGCGCGCTTCCTGACGGGCTTCCCTGCGAGCGTCCCGTCGCGCTTCCTGATCACGGGCCGCCTCAGCGGCTGCTTCTGTCTCGGCGGCTGCTTCTGCCTCGGCGGCTGCTTGTTTTTCGGCCTCGGCTGCTGCCTCTGCTGCTGCTTGTTTTTCGGCCTCGGTCTTGGCGGCGAGCCCGGCTACGCGGGCCTGAGCTTCGATCATTGATCCATCCGCGACCTCCGGAGCACCTTCCACTTCGGGCGCTTTGGCTGCCCGTACCGGCTCGCTCTCCTGGCCCAGTACGGACATACCGACCGCGAAGGCACCGATCATCACGCACGCGGCGGCCAGCAGCCCCAATAGCATCCGGCGCTTCTCTTTGGAAATTATCTGTCTACGACCCATATCTGACGGTCCTCTCCATACGAAAGATTATTCCAGAGGGCGCCTCTAGCGCCAAATCCACTCCAATTTAAACGAGCGCGAACGAAAAAGCAATACTCGAAACAAAGAATTAACAACCTTGTTACGATCTTACTGATGGCGTTGCTGCTAACATCCAGCCGGTGACGAGCGACTTGCCAGAGTCGAACGAGGGGTCGGCATCAGGGCAATATCCTTTGCCGCCCGCTCTGGCCCACCACGCTGGCGGGGAGTCATTCGTCGTCCCAGGCGAGTTGCGCGCAGCGTGCCGGGAGGCTGGGGAGGGGCTGGGGCGGGAAGACGCGGCTCTGGGTGTATTCCGGTCGGCGGCGGAGATGGTCGCGTTGTGGAGGGGGCTCGACCTGCCAGCATGGGAAGCTCCCTATGTCCTGCGGGACGCGCGCCTGGGCTATCTGAATGGCTACGGGGCGGCGCTCGTGGCGGGCGATCTTCCCGGAGAGCATATCGCCCGCGCCGCCGAAGCACGCTGGGGCGAGGGCTGGCAAGAAAAGCTGGAGGCCGCCCTCGGGAGGTCCGGAGGTTAACCGTAATTCGGTTGAATACTTCGCATCTTGTCTCGTTCGGGAGTAGGAAAGTCAGGAGATCTGGAGTCGAAAAACGGGACCGCGACTCCCGAACGTAGCGAACTCTTCACCCGGATACGGCATCAGCCGGAGGATTGTCCTCTGTCGCGGCGGCGTTCGATGCGCGGGAGAAATGCCAGGCGGCCCGCGGCCTCCGAAGGATGGTCGCCTGCGTGGTCCACCTGGAGGGTGGTGTGTTCGATACCGAACTCTCGGTACAGGACCCTCTCCAGTTCGCGGCGCCTTTCGTGGCAGTTGTGGCTTCCGCCGACGAGGACGTGGGCGGAGAGGGCGGGGAAGCCGCTCGTGATCTCCCATACGTGCAGGTCGTGGACCTCTTCAACGTTCTCGACTTCGACCATATTGCGCCCGATCTCTCCGGCGTCGAGGCCGCGGGGGGCTCGCTCCAGAAGGATGTTCACGGTATCGCGCAGAAGCGTCCAGGAACTTCCGAGGACGAGTATCCCGATGAGGGCGCTGATGATCGGGTCCGCGTACACCCAGCCCGTGAAGATGATAATGAGCGAGGCCACGATGGCGCCGACCGAGCCAAGCACGTCGGCGATCACATGCCGCAATGCGCCCTGTAAGTTCAGGCTTTCGCCCCCGGAGCGCGAAAGTACCGTGGCCCCTACCAGGTTGACCACGAGCCCCAGCACGGCCACTGCGAGCATCCAGCCGCCGAGGATTTCGGACGGCTCGGAGAAGCGCCGGTAGGCTTCGATGAGGATCCAGACCGATATAGCCACCAGCGTCATGCCGTTGAAGAGCGCGGCTAGTATCTCAGCCCGCTGGTAGCCGAAGCTGCGGTTCGGGGTCGCGGGTCTCCGAGAGAGCCAGAACGCGAAGAGCGCAAGCCCGATGGAGACCGAGTCCGAAGCCATGTGCCCGGCGTCGGCGAGCAGCGCCAGCGAGCCGGTCAACAGCCCTCCGGCCACCTCCGCGACGAGAAAGACCGTCGTCAGGACGAATACGACCGCCAGTGCCCGACGATCCGAGCCGCCAGCCCCGTGGTGCGAGTGTCCGGCGTGAGAATGTCCCGCGTGCGAATGAGTCATGCCCCTATTTTACTCGCGCCTCTCCGAATATTTGAGGGATTCGAATCCGACCGGATTTCGTATCACGCGGATGGGGGAGACATTAGTTCCGTCTCGATGAAGGGTTTCGCGCCCACCGGTCTCGTTACGCGCAGGGAGATCTGTCCTCCATCCAGCTCGAAGAGGGGCGCAAAAGTCAGGAACGGAACGGTCAACACGTCTTCTGGGCGTTGACGATGCTGGCGAGCTTCTCAGGAAACCGAAAGCGTACCC
>JACDGB010000242.1 GCA_013815485.1 Rubrobacter sp. | reverse complement strand
GTCCAGACCTGCTCGCAATGTGTGCGACCTATAGCCGGAGTAACGGTGGCAGGAAAATGCCTCCCGAAAGCGTGCTCTGCGACCCAAGAACGGCTCGGGAATGGGGATGACCGAAAGCATGCGGCCCTCTTTTCCTGCCAAGCCATCTCCACCCATGAGTCGCAGACATTGGCTCTTCCGAACTCTAGGTGAAGAGGGACGTCTCCCGTTGTCTCACCCTCTGACGCAGTCTTCAGGCTGCCAGGGCTCTCGCCCTCAGCAGGTCGAGGTTTGCCCTCCCGTATCCCTGCCTCTTGATGAGCTTGAGCTTATGTATGAAGCCCTCCACGGGTCCGGTGCTCCAGCTCTCCGTTAGTCCTGCTCTGACCGCAGAGAGGTCCTTCTTCAGTCCGGCGGCGAACTTTCTCATTACCTCCGCCTCCGAAGAGGTGGCCTCGTCAAGCCATCCGTCCAGCTTCTTGCCTTCGTGCTCCCTGACCATCTTCGCGAACTCCTGCGTTAGCCGGCGCGCATCGTCCAGAGCCCCATCGGAGGCGCACAACCTATCCAGGTACTGCTTCTGCTCCTCGTTGAGCTTCTCCTCGCGGCGCATGAATAGGGCGGCGACGTTCCTAGCGGAGGGAGAGGCTCCGGTGATTGAGCCCTTCTTCGCTTTGGGCGCTCTAGGAGCCCGGAGCTTCTTGCCCTGCTCCTCGGTGTAGCGGAAGTCCGAGAGCAGCTTGGTCACTATGTCTATGCTGTGAGAGTAGCCCTGGTCCCGGATCTCCTGGTAAAGGAGCTTGGCGTTGTGGCAGCCCTCATTCCAGCGCGCAATCAGGTAGGGCTTCCACGGATCGAGAACGCTTCTTTTCCTCCCGTGTACGGGACGGGGCGGAGGTTCGGCGAGTTCCCGGTAGCGGTAAACGGTGCTACGACTGGTGCCGGTCCATTCGGAGATGTCCTTGACCTTGGCGCCGGCCAGATGCAGCCCGCGAATCTCCTTCCACTGCTCGGCGAGGCGTTCGTGGCGTGCTCTGGCAGGTCCCTCGATGCTCTCGTAGGGGCGCTTGTCGGGGATCTCCGTGGTTGGAAAACGGTCCTCCTTGCCAGGCTCTGAAGTCCCCGGCTCATCATGTGCGGTCTCCTCGGGCGTCGCCGCCTTCTTCAACTCCGTCCGTTTGGTCAGCAGGAAATTCTCAAGCACCTGGGTTAGGTTGTGAAGCAGGTGCCAGCGGTCGGCGACCTGCCTCGCCTTGGGAGCGCCCGCGTCGATGCCTTCCCGGCAGACGTTCGAGCGGTCGCGAGCGACCACCTCCAGGCTGGGACGCTGCCCGAGCCACCGCGCTATTAGCTCCGTTGAGTGCCCTTCGAGTATGTCCACTATCTTGTGGCGTTCGAGGTCCACCATGATCGTGCCGGAGCCGTTGCCTCTGCGAAAACCGAAGTCGTCCACGCCAACAACGCGCACATCCCCGGCGTCCTCATGAAAAGCCCCTCGGATACGGTTCAGGAGAGTGTCGGGGCTTACGAGGAGGCCGATTTCGCGGGCAAGCCTCGCTCCCGCCTCGCCACCCAGGGCGAAGGCTATCCACTCCAGAGCCTCCCTCTGACGGTCAGTGCCGCGGGCGAAGGGCAGGGCCACCTCCTTTAGGCGCTCCGCGAAGATCTTGCGCTCGCACGAAGCCTCGTCACAGAAGAACTTGCGCACTCGAACCCGAAGGCGCGCGGGCTTCCCGCACCAGGGTAGGTCGGCCAGAGTACGTACGTAGCATCCGTGGATCCTGCTTGAAGGCTGCTCGCAGAGAGGGCATTCGGCCACGAGATTAGCCGTGGAGGCGTAGATGGTTGCCAGATCTCCGTCAAAAGAGATCTCTTCAACGTGTAGTTCTTCGGGGATAGTGAAGCTGTCGCTGTACAAATCCGCGCTGGGCATGAGTTCCCTCCAGGTAAAGCCTGGAGCTATTGTATGAAGTAGACTCGTTCACCTAGAGTTCGGAAGAGCCCAGACATTAAGAGTCGGTGTGGGACGACGCCAGGCGTCGGGTTCCAGGATAATACCCCTCGGACTAATCCATCCCACCGGGAGGCTCCCATGCCAGTAGATACCGCCCTGATAGGGGCGCTGCACGTCGAGTACCTCAAAAGGCGCGATCTCCACAGTGGTGAAGAACATCTTCACCACACGCTCTTTCAGACTTCGACCATTGACGCCTTGTTGGAGGGAAAGTACGACGGCGACGTCAGCTTCGCCGAGCTTGCGGATCGCGGCGATTTCGGCCTCGGCACGTTCGACGCGCTCGACGGAGAGATGATCGCCCTCGACGGCGACTTCTACGGGGTGAGAGCGGATGGCCGAGCTTACCCCATCGGCGGACGGGAGAGGACGCCGTTCGCCGTCGTGACCTTCTTCGAGCCGAACCTGTCCCTGACGCTCGATACGCCCATGAACCTCGAAACCTTATGCTCGCGCCTGGACCACCTCGTTGGCGGCGACGCCTCGTGCTACGCCGTGCGCCTGGACGGGACCTTCGATCACGTAAAGACCCGCAGCGTCCCGCGCCAGAATAAACCCTACCCGTCCCTCGCCGAGGTCGTCAAACATCAGCCCGTCTTCGAATTACGGGAAGTATCGGGGAGCCTCATCGGCTTCCGATTCCCCCTCCACGCACAGGGCCTGAACGTGGCAGGCTACCACTTCCATTTCATAACCAGCGACAGGAGCGCGGGCGGGCACGTACTCGAGATCGGGCTGCTCAGCGGCGAACTCCAGATAGACGCCGAAGCAGACCTGCGGCTCGAACTCCCCCCCGGCGTCGCCCTGCCAACGCCCGACACGACGGATGCCAAAAAGGAAGCGTTGGACCACATCGAGAGAGAGTAGCTTTCAGCCGTCAGCTTGTCAGCATTTCAGCAAGAACAAAATGCATTGCTGAAAGCACGGGGCGCGACAGCGCATTTCGTTTTTCGACTCCCGCGCCCCGATTCCTCATGCAGCCTGAAGCCCAGGTTACTATCCCAGGCTCGTCATGACATGCTTGACTCGGGTGTAGTCTTCGAGGCCGTACATCGAGAGGTCCTTGCCGTGGCCCGAGTGCTTGAAGCCGCCGTGGGGCATCTCGGCGACGAGTGGGATGTGCGTATTGATCCAGACGCACCCGAAGTCGAGCCGACGACTGACCCGCATCGCCCGGCTGTGGTCCCGCGTGAAGACGCTCGAAGCCAATCCGTACTTCACACCGTTCGCCCACCGGATCGCCTCTTCCTCGTCCGTGAACGGCTGCACCGTGATGACGGGACCGAAGATCTCGTTTCTCGACGCCTCATCGTCCTGGCGCAAGCCCGAGACGACGGTGGGAGAGTAGAAGTATCCGCGTTCGCCGAACCGCTCTCCGCCCGTGACGACCTCGGCGTGGCCTGGGAGGCGGTCCACCATGCCGGAGACGTGCTCTAGCTGCGTGGGGTTGTTGAGCGGGCCGTAGAGCACATCCTCGTCGTCCGGAGCGCCGGTCTTCGTGTTCTTCGCCTGCTCCGTGAGCGCAGCTACGAAGTCGTCGTGGATGCCTGGGGCGGCGAGCACGCGGGTGGCGGCGGTGCAGTCCTGGCCGGCATTGAAGTAGCCGGCAATGGCTATGGCCTCAGCCGCCGCTTCGAGGTCGGCGTCGTCGAAGACGATGACCGGCGCCTTGCCGCCAAGTTCGAGGTGCGTGCGCTTGAGGTCTTTCGCGGCGGCCTCGGCTACCTGCATCCCGGCCCTGACGGAGCCAGTGATGGAGACCATCCGGGGAATCGGATGCTCGACGAGGGCGCGGCCAGTATCGTGGTCGCCGCACACGACGTTTAAGACGCCATCGTGGAGGAACTCGGACGCTATCTCGGCCATCATGACCGTCGTGGCCGGTGTGGTATCAGACGGTTTGAGGACGACGGTGTTGCCGGCGGCTATCGCCGGGGCGAACTTCCAGACGGCCATCATCATGGGGTAGTTCCAGGGCGTGATCTGCCCGATGACGCCGACGGGCTCGCGGCGGACGAAGGAAGTGTATCCCTCCATGTATTCCCCGGCGGACTTGCCTTCGAGGACGCGGGCGGCGCCGGCGAAGAACCGGATCTGGTCCACCATCGCCGGTATTTCCTCCTCCATCGTGAGACCGATGGGCTTCCCGGTATTCTCGGATTCGGCCCGCACC
>JACDGB010000241.1 GCA_013815485.1 Rubrobacter sp. | reverse complement strand
CGGCGCAGATGACGCTGGGGTAGACGAAAACTTCGAATGGAAAGGTCTCCACCGGCAGTCCGAACACCGCTTTCAGGGCGTCGTTCATGTATGCGAAGGGGACGAAGTTCCGCAGGAACGCGAGGAATCCTTCCGGGTTCTGGTTGCGGAAGAAGCCGGAAACGTAGATCAGGGGGAACAGAATCGCCGTCGCGTACAACAGCACGTCCGCCGGCGACGAAGTGAAGTTGGCGATGAATATTCCGATGCAGTTCGCCGTCGCGAGCGTGGCGAAGACGCCGAACGTAGCCGCGAGCATCCACGCCAGCGAGACAGGATGCAACACGTAAACGATCACGAGCGCGGGCAACAATTGGATGAAGTCCAGGACGGCGTTCACGGCGAGGATCTCGAAGACGATGCGCCGGGGCGATGCGGGGGTGAGGGCGACGCGCATCAGGATGCCGTCGTTGAGGTCTATGGTGAGGCTTTCGCCTGCCCCGAATGTACCGGCCATGACCGCCACGATGCCGATGACCGCCGCCGCGTACTCCGCCGGGATGTTGCTGGCCGCCACGGGGACTATGATCGCCACCGGATACAGCATCTTGATGAGGAGCGCGAACCGCTTCCCGAAGAACAACGCAACGTCCTTTTTCCAGTAAGCATCCGGCGGGTTAATCTTCATCGCGCAACGCCTCTCCCGTCAGTTTCACGAACACGTCCTCAAGGCTCGGCCGCCGCACGGAGAGGTCCGTTATGTCACCGTCCGCCCACACGATGGCGGCCACCACGTCAGACACGATGCCAGGACGATCCTCGCAATGGACAACGAGGTCCCGGCCCTCCGGCACCACCCGGTCCACGCCTGAAACCTCGCCGACGGGCTCGTACCCGACCGGGTTGCGGAGTGTCGCCACGATGCGCCGGACGCCTTTCAGTGAGGAGACGAGTTCCTCCGGCGTACCTTCGGCGGCGATCCGGCCCTCGTGCAGGAAGGCGACACGACCGCACAGCGATTCCACCTCGTCCACCTGGTTGGAGGCGAGGATTATAGCCACGCCCGATGCGGCGAGGTCCCGGATCCTGCGCTGCAAGGCAAGCTGCGAGGTGTAATCCAGGCCGAGTGAAGGCTCGTCCAGCAGCAGAACTTCCGGGCCGTGGGCAAGAGCTTCGATCAGGGCGAGCTTCTTGCCCATCCCATACGAGTACGTCTTGACCCGATCATCCCTGTACCCCGCGAGGTCGAAATACTCGAACAACTCCGATAACGCGCCCTCCGCCTTCTCCTCCTCCATCCCATACAGCCGGGCGAAAAAGTATGCGTTCGCCCACCCGGAAAGGTCCCCGTAGTGCGTCGGACGGTCCACCATCAGACCTAGCTTCGCCCGAACCTTCCGCTTCTCCCGCAGCCCATCCGCGCCGCCGACCCGGAAGGCGCCGGAGTCCGGTTCCGTGGCCGTGGATAGCACGCGCAACAGCGTACTCTTGCCGGAGCCGTTCGGTCCCACCAGACCGAAGACCTCGCCCCGACGCACCGAGAGATCCAGGGTCGTAACGCCCCGCCCGCTACGCTTGTAACGCAGCGTTATATCCGTTGCTTCGAGCGCGAATGGCTCCTCCACGACTTCCTTCCGAACCGGGAAAACGTCGCGTCTATTCTAGCCGCGCCGATCTCCGTCCGTTGTGGAGCGCATCACCCCGAGTCCCGAATGAGGTGGCGGAGAACCGGCGTCGCGCCGCTCCTTTTCGGTGGGCTAGTTTTTGGTGGCGATGTAGTAGTAGTTCTGGAAGTCGTGAGGGAGGTGCTTGACTTCGACGTTATCGAACCCTGCTTCTCGCAGCATCTCCCGCGCTTTCTCCTCGCCCCACATGGCACCGAGACCGTCTCCATTTTGCGCCAGCGAAACCGTCATGCAGTGCATGGTGGAGACGGTGTAGAGGAAGGGACCCAGGGGATGATCCAGGTTATTGTGGACGTGGCTGGAGCCCGCGATGTCCTGCATGAGGTAGACGCCGTCAGGGCGGAGCGCATCTGCTATCCCTTCGAGCACCACCGCCGGCTTCGCCTGATCGTGGATGGCGTCGAAAGTAGTGATGAGGTCGTAGCCTTCCGCCTCATCGAGCTTCGAGGCGTCCTTGACCTCGAAGCGGATGTTAGACGCGCCGTTCCTTTCGGCTTCGGCGCGGCCGCGGGAGATGCCTTCTTCGGACAAGTCGTATCCGGTGAAGCGGCTGTTGGGAAAGGCGCGGGCCATGAGGTTAAGCGCCCGGCCGCTGCCGCAGCCAACGTCCATGACCTCGATGCCTTCTTCAAGACGTCTGGTCAGTCCGGGCACGAGCGGCAGGATGTGGTCGAGCAGTGCAGGGAGGACCGTCTGGCCGCTGTCTTCGGCCATGACCTCCTGAAAGCGCGGGAATGCCGAGTACGGCACGCCGCCGCCGTGTTTGAAACTCTCGACGATCCGATCCTCCACCGAACCCAGGACGCTAACATACTGCATGAAGGCGGCGAAGTTATCCGGTGCGGCGTCCCTCGTGAGCAGGGAGGCGTGCTCCGGAGGAAGCCTATAAGTATTCCCCTCGGGATCATGCTCGACTACCCCACCGACAACCATCGCGCCGAGCCACTCGCGGACGTAACGCTCGTTGAGGTCCGCCGCGGAAGCGATCTCGGTGCTGGTCGAAGGTGAAAGCCCCGCCATCGCGTCGAACAGCCCCGTCCTGTGGCCGATGCTCGTCATGAGCGCGAGCGCCCCGTCGTTCAGCACGTCGACCATCCGCTCGCCAAACTCCTCGGTCTTCCCTTGATCTAGATCCTGCGCCGTCATGGCTCTCCTTTCCGGTTCTCCTCCGTCAATAATTATAGCGTTCGTTACGTGACTTGCGGGCTAGATGTCCGGGGCTGGCCGCTCTTCGTCCGTCGCGGAGTGAGTTCCGCTGTAAGCGGAACTCACTCCTTCGTTTGTCTTCATTCAACTCGCACTGTAAACTCTTGAATATCCCAATGGCAAAGAGATTGATACAGACTTTCCGTTTTGACTCGCAAGCCAGCCGTCCTCGTCATGGGGTTGCGTTAGTCTATGATCTGGAAGGCTTTTCCAAGTTTTTCAACCAACCAGATGTTCAACACTATGTACCAGATTTTCTGAACCATATAAATGAGGCGTTGTCAGGAGTATTCAGCGGTAAGAACAATTACTGGGAAGGAGATGAGGAAGACTCCGGCTCGCTGTTGCATCCAGTGCATGAAAAGTTTCTTGGCGATGGTGCTCTGTATATCTGGACTCCACCAGCGCGCGAAGTAACATTCTCTGACGACTTCGCCATCCTTTTATGCAACAGGCTATGGAACTTAAAGACAAACTTTCCCACTGTCCTTCGTCAGGCCGCCGACAAGGTTCCCGTTGTTGATCTGCCTCAGCGCATTAGATTCGGGTTAGCACGAGGTACTGTATATGAACTTACTCGCAAGGGAACTACTCGTAGAGAATTTATAGGTTTTTGCATCAATCTCGCGAGTCGGCTTCAAAAATACTGCCCAGATCTAGGCTTTATCGCGTCTGCGCGGATAGGCGTACCCGCATCGATCTTGGAGGAAAATGAGTATATGAAAGTTGTGGCAACGCGACTGCGGGGCTTCCCTGATGAGATTGTCGTTGTAGACCGAGGCGAGTACGAGCGACTTGATGAACAAACTCGCGACCAACTCTTCCGAGTGTTATGAATTGCTTGGTTCGATACAGCTTCCTTGTGCATCAGCTAACACGCGATCAAACTAGATAACGTTTAGCTTCAATTGCAAGAAGGAGGACCGAGAGATGGCGAATGGCACGACGGTAGCCGTACTAGGGACCGGGATCATGGGCGCCGCGATGGCCCGCAACTTCATCTCGGTCGGATTTGAGGTCCGAGCCTGGAACCGCTCCCGCGAGAAGGCCGAGCCTCTGGCGGAAGATGGCGCGACGGTGGCCGATACTCCAGCCGAAGCCGCATCCGGCGCCGACTTCCTCGTGACTATGCTCCCTGATGCGGATGTTACCGCCGAGGCAATGGGGGACGGCGTTCTCCCCGCGCTCGCCGAAGGTGGAATCTGGTTACAGACGGGCACGGTCGGCATCGAGGGCAACGACCGGCTCGCGGCGCTGGCGGAGGAGGCTGGCGTCGCCTACGTGGATGCTCCGGTGCTCGGGACCA
>JACDGB010000240.1 GCA_013815485.1 Rubrobacter sp. | reverse complement strand
GCGCGTCGCCCGCGCCTATGACCTCGATCCAGCCGGGATCGAGGCCGTCGTCCGGGAGAGGCTGGCCGAGTACCCGGACCTGCCGCTGAAGAAAAGCGCCGTGAGCGTTGGCTCCGAACGGCATCAGGGCGTGGCCGTTGGCCCGATACCGGGCAGCACGCCCTCGACCGAGGTTTACGTGCCGGTGGGCAATCGGGTGTACCGGATCAACGTGTACGCCACCCGGCCCGGTGAAGAGAGCCTCGACGCTGGGGACCTGGAACTCTTATCGAACCTCCGCTTCCAGACGCCTTCCCAACCGGTCGAGTCGCTCGGGCTGCCGGACGGAGAGTCCGCCTCAACGTACTACGAAGCAAAGTCGGCGCTCGTCGAGCAGGAGGAGTCATCGCACGAAGCGGAGGCGGAGGAGATGGAGACCCGAGGTACACTCACCACGGCGTCCACCAGGGGCAGGATACCGAGGTATTCGGAGAAGAGGATCAACGAGGGCTGCTACCTGGCGAAGAGCAGGTTCTTCTTCCAGACGCAGCACGGTCCCAGGGCCAACAAACGCTCTAACGACGGCATCCACACGGGCTACTCCATCGTCGGCAATCCCAACTACTGGGGCCAGTACACCCACGGCAACCTGGACTACGGTCGGTGCAACGAACGGTACTACACCAACGACAAGTTCGCGGTGGACTATCCTCTCGGCCGCGGGGACGTTGTCTTCTCGCCCTTCCGCAGAGGCACCGTGACCTTCGCCGGACGCAACAAAACTCACGAGGACTACGGCATCTTCGTCTCCATCAGAGCGAAGAATGGCAGATACGTGAACCTCTCGGCGCACCTGAGCGGGCTCGCGCGCGGCATCAAGCGCGGCGCGAAGGTGGACCGGCACACCGTCATCGGCTTCGCCGGCGACTCGGGCGGCCCCAACTTCTCCGTTGGCCGTTCACACCTTCACCAGGCTTTCTACCGCAACCCGAACTACAACCGGGACGGTTCGCCCTACGGCGGCAGAGGTCTACAGACGCTCTATCATCACTACTTCCGCGGCGGTGACGGTGTACACAAGCTCGGATGGTCGCGCACCCGGAGCCAGCTATCCAAAGGCGACCGCATCAGCCACTGACGGCTCTCAGCAAAAAACAAGAAGCTGAGAGTTGACAACGCGGATTGTGGAAGTTCACCCTTCCGCAACCTGCTATGACACTGGCTCGGATACCTGGTTTCAGGCATCGGCCACGGAGTCGAGCGCGGGATGCCGAAAATCTTGACCTTCAGCCCCCCGATTCGAGGAGCTTCGTCCTGGTTGCGGCGGTATACTGCGCCCGGAAAGGAACTCCTTAGTAGACTTTGAGAACGACCCTCAAGAGACTGTTTTCGACCGATGCGCCGCGGCGCTTTCTGAGCATCGTCATCCTGGCGCTGATGGACGCGGCGGCGATGCTAGCGGGACTCGCCGCCGCAGCGTACATGACGGAAGGCAAAACCGGAGGGATTCTTTACCTCGCGCCGGTCCTGCTCGCCGTCTGGGTCTCGGTCTTCGCCGCCTACGATCTCTACAACCGCGCCAGGGTCAGGCGCAACCCCGGCGCTCTTCTGGGAGCCGGGCTCGCGTGGGCGGGCTTGCTCGTGGTGGGAGGTGCTATCTATCCCGAAAGCGGCCTGACTACCGGCATGGTCCTGCTCGCCGTTCTCATTGCCTTGCTTCTGGATGGAGCACTGCGGATTCTCTATGAGCAGGCCGTGGAGCTACTATACCGCCAGGGTCTCGGGCGCATCCCCACCGTCATCGTCGGCGACGGGGCAGGGAGAACCCGCGTGCGCCGGATGATGGAGCAGACCTCGAGCGCCCACGCTTGCGTCGCCGAAGTGGACCTCGGGGAGGGGAAAGTAGACCTCTTCGAGCTACGGGCGGCGCTCGACCGCACCGGGGCGCGGGGCGTCATCCTGGTCGGGGGAGAGCGGCTACCGGAGGAGGAGTTGCTCGACCTCCTCCGCTCGGTGCGGCTCCGGGGGGCGCGGATGAGGTTCGTGCCTGGCGCGCTCACCCTCATGCGCAGCCAGCCAACGATCTCCCAGAGCCTCGGCCTGCCGCTCATCGAAGTCCGTTATCCTCGCCTGGACAACACCCAGCGGCTCATGAAGCGTCTCCTCGACGTGACGGTATCGGCTCTCGCGCTCGCTCTCCTCGCGCCGCTTCTTCTGGCCGTGGCGATTCTCGTGAGGACGACATCCCCAGGACCGGTCCTGTTTCGCCAGAAACGCGCCGGGGCGGATGAGGAGGTCTTCATCTGCCTGATGTTTCGCTCGATGCACGAGGACGCCGGGTTGCGCCAGTCGGAGTTGGAGATCCTGAACGAAGCCGAAGGCGCCGCTTTCAAGATAAGGGAAGACCCTCGCGTGACCCCGTTTGGTCGTTTCCTGCGGCGCTGGAGCCTGGACGAGCTGCCGCAACTCGTGAACGTCCTGAAGGGCGATATGAGCCTGGTTGGGCCGAGGCCGCTGCCATTGCGGGACTTCGAGCGGATGGGAGAGCCGCACAAGCGGCGGCTCGCGGCGGTTCCGGGGATGACGGGACTGTGGCAGATCAGCGGCCGGAGCAACCTGCCGTTCGAGGAGATGGTGCGCCTGGACCTCTTTTACATAGAGAACTGGTCGCTATCCTTCGACGTGAAGATCATATTGCGAACCCTGGGCGCCGTCCTGCGCCGCGAAGGTGCTTACTGAGGCGGCGCTTGCTTGTAAGTCGGGGGTCGAGAGTGTAAGTTTTCTGGGTTGCCCGGATGCTTCGCGGGCGGGTTGTGATGGACGTTCAGGGAGAGGTTTTGGCCGAGAGTTTTAGCGTTGGGGTGGTTGGGTCAGGGTACGTGGGGCTCGTGACGGGCGCTTGCCTGGCGCACGTCGGGCATCACGTCGCGTGCGTGGACAAGAACGAGGAACTGGTCGAGCAACTCCGGGATGGCCGGGTGCCGATCTTCGAGCCGGGGTTGGAGGATCTTGTCTCGCGCGGCACGCGCCAGGGAAGACTCTCATTCACCACCAGCCTGCCCGAGGTCGTGCGCG
The DNA here is from genome assembly GCA_013815485.1 of Rubrobacter sp. Classification (GTDB taxonomy): domain Bacteria; phylum Actinomycetota; class Rubrobacteria; order Rubrobacterales; family Rubrobacteraceae; genus JACDGB01. The sequence goes on along the minus strand of JACDGB010000240.1, from coordinate 1,123 downwards.
ACTCGGATGTGGTCTTCATCGCCGTGGACACTCCGCAGGACGATGATGGTTCCGCGGACCTCGGGAGCGTCGCGGCGGTCGCCCGCGGCATTGGCGGCGCGCTGGCTGGGGTCAGACGGGAACGCCCGCTCGTCGTGGTCAACAAGAGCACCGTGCCCGTTGGCTCCGGCGACTACGTCTCCATGCTCATCCGGGAAGGCGCGGCCGATGCCGGTGGAGGAGACGTGGACTACCGTGTCGTGTCCAACCCCGAATTCTTGCGAGAAGGGAGTGCGGTCCACGATTCGTTGTTCCCGGATAGGATCGTGCTCGGTTCAGAGGGGCGCGATGCTCTGGATACGATGCGCGAGCTTTACAAGCCCATCATCGAGCAAGCCTTCTCGACGGAGATGGACATGAGGCCCAGGGCGGCGGTGCCGTTCGTCACCACGGATCTTGCGAGCGCCGAGATGATCAAATACGCAGCCAACGCTTTTCTCGCCACCAAGATCAGCTTCATCAACGAGATCGCCAACGTCTGCGAGCTTGTCGGAGCTGACGTCTCCAGCGTGGCGACGGGCATCGGCCTCGACGCCCGCATCGGCAGCCGCTTCCTGAGCCCCGGCATCGGATGGGGAGGCTCGTGCTTCCCCAAAGACGTCTCAGCGCTCCGCTCCATCGCCCGCGAATACGACTACGAGCCAGCGCTGCTGGACGCCACGGTTTCGGTGAACGAGCGTCAGCGTCGGCGCGTGGTTTCCAAGTTGCAGCACGACCTGCACACTCTGAAGGGCAAGCGCATAGCCTTGCTCGGCCTCGCCTTCAAGCCGAACACCGACGACATCAGGGAGGCCCCGAGCCTGGAGATAGCCCGCGCCCTCGCATCCCGCGGCGCGCGCGTTGTTGGCTACGACCCCGTGGCCGGAAAGGCCGCCGCCCGGCGTTTGCCCGACTTGAGGGTTGTCTTCGATCCCTACGAGGCGCTCTCCGGGGCGCACGCGGCGGTCGTGGTCACGGAGTGGGAGGAAGTAAGGGGCCTCGACCTGAAGGAGACCGCCTCCCTCATGGAGCCCCCGAGGCTTCTGGTGGACGGTCGCAACACCCTGGACGCAACCGCCGCCCGCGACGCCGGCCTGCTCTACAG
>JACDGB010000029.1 GCA_013815485.1 Rubrobacter sp. | reverse complement strand
GCTCGAGACCCTCCACATGCGCCTCGGCATCCGCAACCTATATGTCCAGCCGTTTACGCTCGTGCAGGACGGTGACGACGCGGCGATCGTCTTCTTCACGCCGCACCTCTATAACGTAAAGCCGAACAACCTGGTCGCGGCCATGAACCGCGACGGCCTCATCACCAATACTTTATCCGGCGTGGGGATCGGGACTCGCATCGTTGGCGAGGCGCTTGGCCTTGACCGGCAGCAAGCCGGGCTCGCCCGATACTATGGTTCGTCCGACGCAAACGAGTCTTGAGAGGGGAGCAAAGCATGAAGCAGAGGAAAGAGCAGGCTGCGGCGCGGGAGTCCAGTCCGAGTCAGCCGATCTATTTTTTCGGCGGCGACGAGGTCGAGGGCATGACCATCGGCGACCGGGAGGACCGCCGCGGGCTTCTGGGTGGCAAGGGGTCGGGCATGACCGAGATGGCCTCCATAACATACAAGGACCCGCTCACCGGCCAGGAGACCAGCCTTCCAGTGCCGCCCGGATACACCATCACCACGGAGCAGGCGCGGCTCTACTTCGACAACGGCAAACGGCTGCCGGAGGACCTCATCGAGGCAATCGCCGAGTACCAGGAACGGCTGGAGAAGGTCACGGGCAAGACGTTGGGCGATGTGGATGACCCGCTGCTGGTCTCCGTGCGTTCGGGGGCGGCTGTCTCGATGCCGGGGATGATGGATACGATCCTCAACCTGGGCCTCAACCATAGGACCGTGGAGGGCCTGGCGCGCCAGAGTGGCGACCGCCGGTTTGCCTGGAATTGCTATTTGCGCTTCACCGAGCAGTTCGCCGACATCGCGCTCGGGGTGAAGGACGAGACGCATCTGAGGCCGCTGCGGCGCGCGGTGCTCGAAGCGCGCGGGGCCGGGGATGCGTCCGAGCTTGGGCTGGACGACCTGGAGCACCTGACCTGGGAGTACCATCACGCCGTCCTGCAACAGACCGGCAAGCCCTTCCCGCAAGACGTTCGGGACCAGTTGCAGACCGCCATCGAGGCCGTCTTCGAGTCCAGCTACTCGGAGCGGGCCGTCTTCTTCCGGCGGGTCAACAAGATACCGGACACGATGGTCTCCGCCGTCAGCGTCGTCTCGATGGTCTTCGGCACCCGAGGAGAGGACTGCGCCACCGGCGTCTGCTTTACCCGCAACCCGCTCACCGGCGAGAACATCGTCACGGGCGAGTACCTGACCAACGCCCAGGGCGAGGACGTAGTGGCCGGCATCCGGGCCGGACGGCCCATCGAGGAGATGGAGAGCGTCCCTGACCTCGGTGACGCCTATCGTCAGCTCCACGCCGCCCAAGACGCGCTGGAGCGTCACTTCCGGGACGCACAGGACGTGGAGTTCACCATCGAGGGAGGCAAGCTCTTCATCTTGCAGACCCGCGACCTGGGTGGCCGTACAGGGCGGGCCGCGCTCAACATCGTGACCGACATGGTCGAGGAGGGTTTCCTCTCGCCCGAAGAAGCGGTCCTCAAATACGGAGACCCCAACGGGCTCAACGAGTTGCTCCAGCCGGCCTTTGATCCGGAGGAGGAGGAAAAGGCCCGCGAGGACGGACGGCTCATCGCCACAGGCATCCCGGCCTCGGCGGGCGCCGCGACGGGCGAAATTTCCATCTCCTCGGAGCAGGCGGAGATCCTCTCTCGGCGTGGCCACGACATCATCCTCGCGCGGCACGAGACCTCCCCGGAAGACGTGAACGGACTCCACAGCGCCCTCGGCGTCCTGACCGCTCGCGGCGGCGTTGTCTCTCATGCCGCCATCGTGGCTCGGGGCATGGGCAAGGCCGCCGTGGTGGGCGCGGAGAGCGTGGACATTGACGAGCATCGCGGGTTGGTGCGTATCGGAGGCGAGACGATAACCCCCGGCGAAATCATCTCCATAAGCGGCACCACGGGCGAGGTCTTCATGGGCTCGATGCCGGTGGTCCCTTCGCCCATCAAGGCCAAGATGGCCGGGGAAGACGCGGACGAGGACGGCGAGCGGCTCTACGAGAAGTTCCGGCAACTGCTCGGCTGGGCGCGGGAGCACAAAGGCGTCCAGATCCGGTGCAACACGGAGTCCGAGGAGGACTTGAAAGTCGCCCTCGCTCTAGGCGCCGAGGGTGTCGGCCTGGCGCGCACCGAGCACTACATGTTCAGCCCGGAGGAGCGCCGCACGGCCTTCACCGCCTTGCTTCTGGCCCAGACCCCCGAGGAGTATCAGAAGGCGCTCGGCTCGCTGCGCCCGATCATGGAGGAGGGCGCCGAGACCATCTTTCGGCTTCTGGAGGGCAAACCGGCCACGATCCGGCTCTTCGACCCCGTGCCCAATGAGTTCCTGCCTCGGAGCGAGATCGAGACGGCCCGTGTGGCGGGTTTCATGGAGCTCGCTTTCGAGGAGGTCCGTCACCGGAGCGCCGCCAGGGAGGAGACGAACCCCATGCTCGGCCACCGCGGCGCGCGTCTCTACGTGGTTGCGCCAGAGATAGTCGAGACCCAGGCTGGCGCCATCCTGACGGCGGCGGCGCGTTGCCTCAAAGAAGGAATCCAGGTCAGGCCGGAGATCCAGATCCCCATGGTCATCAACCGTGCCGAGATCCTGAAGATATCCGAGGCCATCCACGCCGCCGCCCACAGAACTATGGAAGCCGAAGGCGTCGAGATCCCCTACGAGGTCGGGGTGATGGTGGAGACGCCAGCGGCGGTCAGAATGGCCGATACCTTCGCGGGAGACCTGGGCTTCTTCTCATACGGCGTCAACGACCTGACCCAGACGGTCCTCGCCATCAGCCGGGACGACACGGGACACTTCATGCCGGCCTACGAGGAGCATGGCATCGTCGCCGCTGACCCTTTCCGCTCGCTCGACCCCATCGTGGCGACCTTCGTGGAGGAGGCTTACCAGAAGGCCAGGGAAGCCAACCCGGACATCTTCATCTTCGCCTCCGGTGATCTCGGCGGAGACCCCCACTCGGTCGCCGCCTTCCACGACATGGGCCTCGACGGCATCAGCGCCGGACCCTGGCTCGTGCCGATCTCGACTCTGTCGGCGGCCCAGGCGAACCTGCGTAATCCTCGCAAGAAGGCGTGATGCGGAATCCGGTCGAGGACTTCGGGGTTGTCTTGTTCGTGAGATCGTAAGTCGAAAGTCGTGTTTTATTTTCCGACACGGGGCGAACTCCTCGCCTCGTGTCCGCATGACTTTCGAGTCCCGCATACAAATCGGACCTAACCGGTCACGGAGTTCACTGATCGGTAGTCCGGGCCTTTCGACTCACAAATTTTCACCCGGACCCGGTACAGACTACTTGGGCTTGCTGGTTCCCACGCCGTCATTCGGCCTGGCTTTTTGTTCCTTCGAGCCCTGCATGACGGCGGCCTGGCTGGTGTACTGGCCGACGTAGCGGGCGGCAACGGGGTTATGGTCTCTGACGCGGAGCCACCACAGGCCGGCCACGTTCTCGTGCAGCCACAGAAACCCGATGGTGTAGCCAACGCTCATGATCGCCTGGAACGTCAGGAACGACATCAGCGCCTCTGGCAGGACCACGGCCCGGCCAAACCCGATATCGAGCACGACTTCGTGGAAGAGCCTCGCCAGTGGGAACGCCGGGATCCAGTACAGCATGGCCGGGGCCACGCCGCCAAGCCGGATGCGCCCCGAGGCCAGAATTGCGTCGTAACCCGCGCCCATGACTGCCAGGGGGACGCCGAGCGCCAGTGTGGTAAGCGCCACGTAGGCGAAGGGGAGACCGCCCAGAGCGGCCAGCCCCCCCGCGATCAGTCCCGTGCCGAGGCCCACCAGGATACCGGGAAGCATAAGCTCCGTGGAGATGCGCAAAGTAGATGGAGCCGCGCTCATCCGGCTATATCACCACCCCGAACCGGACCAGGCTGTATATCAGCATCCCCAGGTAGAAGACCGCCCCAAAGCCCAGCACTATGCTGATCGCGATGTTCGGACGGATCTTCTTCGGCAGGAGCATGTTGTTCGTGAGGATGAGGAGTATGCAGTACGCCCCCATCGCAAAGGCCGAGAGGAACGCGAGGATGTCCAGAATCGCCGTGGGACCGTCGGCCGGGCCGAACAGCAGGATCAGGATTCCGAAGATGATGACGCTCCACAGATACATGAAGTAGAGTTGGCTGATGTTGAAGCGCCGACCGCCGGGGATGAAGTAGTAGGTCATGTCCGCCTGGCCGCGCGAGAAGGCGTCGAAGATGCCCAGGGAGCCCTTCCAGCCGACGATCGCGATGAACAGGAAGAACAGGACGCCTACGGCGGCTCCGCCCGCCTGGGAGAAGGCCCCGGCCATGGCCGCTATGGATGCCTCTTCGTCGCCACCCCGGATGGCCTGCTGTACGCTGGGGTCTATCGCCGCCGCGGCCTGGGCGAGGACCGTATAGATGATGGTGACCAGCATGGTTATGCCCCAGAACAGGATGAGAGCGTCGAACATCACCCACCGGCGCCAGTTCTTCCATTTCTGCATCTGCTCGGGGTCCTCCGTATCGAACATGAACCCGCGAGAGGGCATGGTCTCCGTCTCGTCTTGGTGTACGAGACCCCTGATGCGCGGTACGTGGACGCCCATGCCGGCCCCCTTGTCCCGCAGCCAGAGCGTGTACCACATCTGCTGCATCCCCGACGGACCGGCGAACGCGATCGCACCGACCACCAGCGGGAAGAACGCGGCCGTTAGCGCCTCCTTGGGGAAGTACCCGAAGGCGACCAGACCGACGAACGTGCTCCCCAGATCCGCCAGGTTGCCCACTATCGCCGCTATGATCGTGGAACCGACCACCAGGACGCCGATGAGGAAGGTCAACAGGTTTTCGAGAAGGTTATAGACGAACTTCGCAAGGCTGAAGACGGCGCCGATCAGGATCAAGCCTACGATGGCCGAGATCAGATACGGTATCCCGGTTATCTGTTCGAGCGCCAGTGCCCCGGCCGCGACGTGTCCCGGCCAGACATACACCAGCGCCGCGATGACGAAGAAGAACCACATGATCGGACGCGCTATCCGCGCCGCGCCGAAGAAGATGCTCTCACCGGTAGCCATCGCGTAGCGGGCCATCTCCAGCATGACTATCGCCTGCAACGTCACCCCGACCAGGAACAACCACCGGATGTTTGGGCCGAAGAGCAACACCAGCCTCGGCCACAGGAAAGTCTCCCCAAGCCCGACGCCCAGCGCCACCAGCACCATCGCCGGCCCGACAATGTGCAGCGACGCCGGAGCATCCGGCAACTCCCGGATCGGCATTGGCTCCTCGCCGCCTGCCTGCCAGACCCTCTCTTCTCGGTCGGTCGTTACGTCAGCCACCAGCGCCTCCCCGTCTCCCATGTTTCCATAAGGATCTCCTTTCCCTCCGACGCGAACCTGAAATACCCCACACGCCTGACAACGATCCCTTCCCCTCGTTGCCCGCAACCCCAACCGGGCACTGCCTTCGTCACCCCTTCCCTCTCGTCTACCCTTTCCCACAGGTACGACCAATGACCAAGCAGGATATACCGGTGTGTTTGTTGTGTCAACCCGCGAATCCGGGGTTGCCGGGATGTCTCTTCGACCGCTAGGAAGGAGCTCATGCGTGCTAGGATTGAGCACCATGAGACTACAGGAATTGAGTGACTCGGATCTCGAAGAACTGAGGTCCCAGGTCACGGAATATTACGAAGCGTACTACTCGGAGCTGCGGAACCGGATGGGCGATCACGAACTCGCGATCCCCCATGCTGCCGTGCCGGATCCACTAAAGGGATACCGCAGGATCGTGACCGAACTTGGCAAGGACGGCGTGATGGTCACCCACTGGCCCGACGCCAGCGACTCCTTCGACTTCCACATCTCCCCCGACCAGACAGCCAGGGAACTCGTCGCCGGGCAGTGCGGAGGAGAGGAGGTTCTGGACTACGAACCCGGAGAAGACTTCGGGACGTACCAGATCCCCGAGCCTCTCCAACTAGCCGTGGAGGGTGAAGTCGTCTGGACGGCCTCATGGAAGCGTCTGGATGTCTCCAGCCACCTCGACGCCTGGGAAGACCCTGACGGAGCTAGAGAGGCCGCCAGAGAAGCTCTCGCCCCGTTCGAGGGCCCCTCCTCCGTTATCTGACGGCCTCTGTTTGTTCCCTGGTCCGCATCACCATGACCGGGCACTGGGCATGGTGAACGATATCGTCAGAGAGGCCCTCCAGGATCTTGCGCTCCGCGGCGCCGACCCCCATGACGACGCCCACCACGATCAGGTCCGCCTCCAACTCATCGCTGAGGTTGACGACCTCCTCGGCGGTGTGGCCTTTTCTCAGGTGCGTCTCGGTGACGGTCCCTCCGGCGTTCTGGATGTGCTGGATTTCTTCGTCCAGCCTCCTCTGGGCGTCGTCCCTGAACCACGAGGGCGGAGCGAACGGGGCGGCAGTGTGCCAGACGTGGACGATGTGCAACTCCGCGCCGGATTTTTCGGCGAGGCTGACCACCACGGGGGCGGCCAGGGCCGCGTCCTCCGAACCGTCGGTGTACAGCAGGATCTTCGTTGGGAAGTTCGTCATGGTCCTAACCTCCTTGTTCTCTTCATGGCCTGAGAAAAGACGAAGCGGGAGATGCAAATTCGCATCTCCCGCTTCGTTTACTTCGCTGCTTTCGCGGGTGTTAGTTACCCGAGGACGGGTCGCCCAAAGTGTTGTCGTCGCGCCACTCGTGGTCCAGGCCGCCGTCGCCTTCCAGCTCTTCGTGAGCGTGGCCGGGCCGGTCGCCGGCCCAGGAGGCGTTGTCCCGCTCCACGTTGTTGTTGCGGATGGCCGCCTTCTCGCTCGTGATGTTGAGCGGGCCTCCGTAGGAGAAAGCGACGACGCCGGGGATGATCCACTGCTCCCACATCTCGTCTATCTTCTTCTGGAAGTAGGCGAAGTCCTGGTTCTTGAAGTGGGCGAAACGGCCCTGCTTCTCCAGGTACTCGCGCACCGGCTTGCGCTCGCGCCGGCCCTGGGCGATCTGGCGCGTCGTGCCCGTGTAGTTGCAGACGCCTTCCTTGATCTCATACAAGGGATAGATACCCGTCTCGATGGCGAGCTTGCCCAACTCCGTCGAATGCTCCGGATCGTAGTGCCAGCCCTTGGGGCACGGGTCGAGGACATGCACGTAGGTCGGGCCACCGGCTGAGAGCGCGGCGCGTACCTTGTCCATCATGTCCACCGGGATGGCTGGCGTGCCAGAGGCGATGTACTTGGTGTCGGGGTGTCCGGCGGCGAGCATTCCGGGGACGTTCTTCTTCCACCGGCGCTGCATGATGCGATGCTTCTTGCCAGGAGGCGAGAAGGTCGTCACCGCGCCCCACGGCGTCTGGCCGGAGGTCTGGATGTCGGTGTTGGCGTACGACTCGTTATCGTAGAGGAAGATAAGCAAGTTGTACTCGACATCCGTGAGGGCGGCGGAGATTGCCGCGAGGCCCATGTCGGCGCCGCCGCCGTCGCCGCAGAAGGCGATGACGTTGATCGGCTCGTCTTTCATCTTGCCTTTACGCATCAGGGCCTTGAGGCCGGCGGAGGTGCCGAGAGCGGCGGAACCGGCCGCGCCGAGCTGAGTGTGCATCCACGGCACGACCCAGGGCGTGGACATATAGGTGGTGTTCGCCACGTACATGCAGCCCGTGGTTCCGAGCACGATGGTGCGCGGCCCGGCGGCCTTCGCCATCAGCCGCATCGGCAGGGCGGAGAGACAGCCCTGGCAGGTACGGTGGCCGGACTGGTAGTACTCCTCCTCCGGCGCCTTCTTTATCGACTTTATCGGATCGAGCTTCAAGGCCCGTCCGGGTGCCATCGTCATGTTTGACACGCCTCCTTTTGTTTGTTTGCTTCCATGCCTACCCGTTATTCTACTCTCTCACACCGATCCAACGCACCATCGGGACATCTTCGCCCGCCGCGGCCCGCCTTGTGGTGTCGGCCATGTCGTCCATCATCTCCGGGGTTAGCTCACGCCCGCCGAGGCCGCCGATGAAGTTGATGATCTTTGGCCTGACTTCGGCGTTGTAGAGCGCGGCTCGCAGGTCGTTGAACACGACGCCACCCTGACCGGGCGAGCCGTAAGAGTAGTCGCGGTCCACGACGCCGATGGCCTTGAAGCGGGTCAGGATCTCGGTCAGCTCCTCGTCCGGGAAGGGACGGAACCACTTCAGGCGGACGAAGCCGACCTTCTCGCCCCGGTCGCGCAGCCGCCTGACCATGACCTTCGTCGGAAGTGCCAGGGAGCCCATCCCGAAGAGCACGTAATCGGCGTCTTCGGTCATGTACTCCTCGAAGAACGGGTTGTCGCCGCCGCGCCCGAAGATGCGCTTGAAGTCGTTGTGAGCCTCCCAGATCACATCCTTCACCCGGTGAGCGGCGTCGTCGGTCTGCTTGCGGATCTCCATGACCCAGTCCTCGTTGGCCTGGGGGGCGATGGAGATGGGGTTGTCAGGGTGCAGCAGCCTGTTGCCAAGATCATAGGGCGGCAGGAACTCGTCCACCAATTCCTGGTCGGGGATCTTGATGATCGTCTGCGAGTGCGTGATGAACGCGCCGTCCACCCCGATGCCGATCGGGAAAGAAACCCTCGGGTCCTCACCGACGCGGTACGCCATGAGCGTCGCGTCGAAGCACTCCTGGGCGTTCTCGACCCAGTTGAGCTGCCAGCCGAGGTCGCGGACGCATAGCGCATCGTTATGCTCGACCCCGAACGCGCCTGGATCGTCGAGCGCGCGGTTCCCGATCATGGCTACGACCGGCAGCCTCAGCGATGGCGTAACGGCGTTGGACTCCATCGCGTACATCCAGCCGACGCCCGAGGAGCCGACGAAGACGCGGCTCCCGACCGCCGAGGCGTGCTTGCAGATCTCGAACTGCGAGTGCTCGCCTTCGGCGACGATGTACTCGGCGTCGAGGTCACCGTCGGCGATGAGCTTGGCGACCGCCTGCATCACGCCGTCGTAAGGGCGGATGGGGTACGCCGAAGTCACGTCCACGTCGGCCAGACGCACGGCCTGGGCGACGGCCTGGGTGCCGGTCATTAGCTTCTCGACCTGATTGTCCGCGCTTCCTGCTTGTTTCTCCATAGTCATCTAGGATTCACCTCCCTTTCCAGAGTTCGCTTACGAGTTACGCGCTGTACTGTCGTTCCTGTCGGGCGTATTCTCGGCCTGCCCACTTCCGGCCCACGCCCAGGTATCGGCGTTGAAGTAATCGTGGTGCTGTATGCGCCCCTTCTCTATCTTCCCGTCGCGCCACTCGTGGTAGCTTTCCTTGTCGTTCTGCCAGAGGGGGAACATGTCCTTGTCGCCCTCTTCGACGAACTCGAGGTCGTTGACCATGACGATGCAGTCCTCGACCGGACAGACCTGGGCGCAGATGCCGCAGCCGGTGCAGTAGCTGTAGTTGATGGGATGGAGTTCTTCGTCGGTTATGTCGAAGCACTCGTCGGGGCAGTCGATCCAACACTGCCGGCACTTGATGCAGGTGTCGAAGTTGACCACCGGGCGCATGGTCCGATCCGAAGATGTGCGGTAATTCGGGTTCTTCTCGCCCACCTTGACGGCGGGGACGATGATGGCCTCTCGCATCTCCTTGTAGCCGGGGAGCTTGACCGGCTCGTATGTGTCCGGCGCGCCTTCGCCAGCGGAGATCTCGTGCGTCTGCACCTCGTCGTGGCCGCTCTTGAGGGCCGCGATGTAGTCATCACCCAAAGCGTCGTCGTCCCGGACGACCGCCTCTATCTCGCTCATCTCGAAGATGTCGGGGCGGGTGCTTGCGATGGCGCCTAGAACCCGCATGTCCGTGCCATCGTCGCGGTAGACCCAGAGCCCGGCAAGGCTCGGCGTGCCTGACAGTATCGCAAGCGTCCAATCCCACGGCTTCTGGGGGATAATCCGAAGCAACTCTTCTTTGGGGCGGTTGGAGATTACTAGTAGCGTCCCGCCCCGCCTCAAACGCACGTTGATGGGCTGGCGCCCGTACCAGGCCCACGATTCGATGCCATCGGCCATCGTATCGTCGAGGCAGGAGATCACATCCAACTCGTTTGGCTCGTACTTCGCCATGTGCCCTTCGAGCGTCTCCGTGTCCGGCGCGATAACTGCGAACTGCTTGGCCGGGATGCCGTTGCGCTCCGGCGAGTCGCTGTAGCGCTGGATGGTCGTGCCCAGCCACTCCCGCTTGCGGGCCGCCATCACCACATGCTTGCACAGGTTCGCCGCCAGCGTCTTCTGGAAGATGCCCCGGTAGGTGAACTCTACGCTCTTCGCCTCCTCGCGCACCTCCGTCGAAGTATGGCCCTGCTGGGTGTCCTGATCCGCCGGAATCGTATCGCCAGCTTCTCTACCCGTCGTCATCCGCTCTCCCTTCCCCTCATGGCTCTCCTGACAGAAACCATCTGGTAGAACCAATTTTCCGAATGCGCGGGATTTTACCAGCGGCACGATCCAGGATCAATACTCTGGGCCGGGACGAATCGGAAGATTAGTGCCAAATCCTCGCGCTTCGCGTGTCGGCGGCTGTTTTCTGAGCGGAGAGCGTGGAAACGAGCTAAAGAGTTCGCGATGGCTCGGTCGGTTGCGGTCTTTGAACCGGGCCATGAATCCTGCGCTCCCAAGGGGGAACAACCAGCCAGGCGCGTCATCCAGGATGCTGAATTTTTATACGGGGGCGCAAAACCTCGTGATCTTTCCAGTCAGCGGTGGTGCTGTGAACGTGTGGGACTCATTCACGGTGGGGAACGCGGATTCGTTCAAGATCCTGCATGCGGT
>JACDGB010000028.1 GCA_013815485.1 Rubrobacter sp. | reverse complement strand
CTCCATGTATTCCCCGGCGGACTTGCCTTCGAGGACGCGGGCGGCGCCGGCGAAGAACCGGATCTGGTCCACCATCGCCGGTATTTCCTCCTCCATCGTGAGACCGATGGGCTTCCCGGTATTCTCCGATTCGGCCCGCACCAACTCCTCGCCCCGCTCCTCGATCTTGTCCGCGAGCCTGAACAGCGCGAGCTGCCTCTCGCCCGGCGTCGTGTCGCGCCACGTCTCGAACGCCTTCTCCGCAGCCTCGAACGCCCGGTCAACGTCCTCCTTGCCCGAAGCCGGAGCCTGCGCGTACGCATCGCCGGTCGCCGGGTTGACGAGGTCGTAATGTCGGCCATCCGCGGCGTCCACATACTCCCCTGCGATGAAGTTCTTTATCCGCTTGGTCTTGGTCTGCATCCGTATCTCCTTGTCCTGGTCGTCTGTATTCTTCCGACGTCCTGCTATCACGCTATTCTGGATAGTAGCGCGTCTAATTCTCCACTTAGCTCGTTGAAAATAGCGCGGTTATTTGGATGATTGTTCGGATTGATGGGCGATGGATGATAGATAGGAAGCACGCTGTAGCGAGAGTCGGATACTTCGACGGTCGTTAGCTCACCCACGCGCAACTCAGTGTCAGCTTCCCTATTGAATATCTCTAGGGTCTTGGCTCCTAAGAGGAGAAGAAACCTGAAATTGCGCTTCTCTAATTGCCGCTTGAACACCGGCCAGCATCTATGTCCACATTCGCGTAGCAATCTTCTGTCTTTCCCTACGTAACATTTCACCAGTTCCGTGAAGCCACACTCTTCCACGGTAAGACCAATGTTCGTTAGCAGTTCGTTCAAGTTCTTGTGAGAGCGTATAGGCTTGCCCTCTACATTGTAGAAGGCGCGTCCTGATTCTCGCCATCCATCGCGAGCCGGGGATTCACCAACTACTAAAACCCTGGCTCCCGCACCAGTGCCGAGTTGTAAGAACTTGTCAATAGGAAAGTTTTCTGGATCATCACAGTAATGCTCATGGCCTGTCGTCAAGATCTCCTCCCAAGATCCGGTGACCTTAACCTTCATCGTTCCGCCGCAACGCTTTCGGATCCAGCATTTAGGTCAGACAACGCCTCGCTGGCGCAGTTGCGGCCTGGCGCACCATAGACTGCGCCGCCGGGCCAGGCTCCGGCGCCGCACAGGTACAGGTTCTCTATCGGGGTGCGATAGTTAGCGTATCCGGGGACGGGGCGGCGGTCGAACATCATCTCCGGCAGCATCTCGCCGTGGAAGATGTTGCCGCCGGTGATGCCGATCCGGGCTTCTATGTCCGGCGGCCCGAGCACCTCGATGTGCTCAATGGCGGCCGGAAGGTTCGGCGCGTACTCCGCGAAGGTCTCCACGATGTTGTGGCTGATCTCCTCTCGCCGCTCCTCCCACGTACCCTCCGCCAGCTTGTACGGCGCGTACTGGCAGAACAGGCTCATGGCGTGCTTGCCTGGGGGCGCGAGGCCGTCCTCCGTCGCGCTCTGGATGTAGCCCTCCATGAAAGGCCGCTCCGATGGACGGCCCTCCGCGCAATCCTCCCACGCCCTTTGCAGATAGCCCACGGATGGGTTGATGACGATGGCGCCGGTGTGCTGCGGCCCGGCCTGTTTCCCCGGCATCGCCACGAAGTCCGGCAACTCCCCGAGCGCGAGCAGCACCTTCACCACCGAGCCTTCCACGCGCATCTCTTTCACGCCCGTGATCAGATCCCCCGGCAAATGCTCCTCGCCGACCATGCCCAGGTAGGTGCGGTGTGGATCGGCGTTGGAGAGGACGATCTCCGCCTCGAAGGAACGACCATCCTGGAGTTGGACACCGCGCGCCACGCCGTCCCGAACCTCGATCTCCGCAACTTCGGCGTCCGTGAGGATCTCCGCTCCATACTGCTTCGCCGACGAGGCGATGGCGTGGGCGACGGCACCCATGCCGCCGCGGACGAAGCCCCATGCGCCCTGATGGCCGCCGATGTTGCCGAGGATGTGATGGAATTTCACGTAGGCCGTGCCCGGAGTGCGGGGACCGGCGTTCGTCCCGATTACGCCCCCGACCGAGAGCGGCGCCTTGACCTCCTCGGACTCGAAGAACTCGTCGAGGACTTCCGCGATGCTCGCCTGCGTGAGCGTCCGCAAGTCTTTCTCGCCAAGCGGGCCGTCGAAGGCGCGCTCCAGTGCTTCCGGGTCCGGAGCTGGTCCCGCCATGAGCGGCTTCATGCGGGCGATGATGCGGTCCCACATCGCCCAATAGGCGTCGTGGGCGGCGGCATCTTTTTCGGAGAACTTGCGAATTTGCTCTCCCGTCTTCGCGTTGTCCAGCCAGGACATCAGGTAGCGGCCATCGGGGAAGGGGACGAAATACTGGGGGTCGAGGGGACGCACATCGTAGCCGTGGCGGACGAGATCGAGGTCCCGTATCACTTCGGGCAAGAGCAAACTGCACACGTAAGAACACGTCGAAAGCCGGTATCCAGGCCACGTTTCTTCGGTTACGGTGGCCCCCCCGATGACCTCCCGCCGTTCCAGGGCGAGGACTCGTTTGCCGGCTTTCGCCAGGTAGGCGGCGGCGATGAGGCCGTTGTGCCCGGAGCCGATCACGATGGCGTCGTAGCGTACGTCGCTCATCCGAAGAACTCCGTTCGCGTGAGTTTCATCAAGTACGCTGGGCCTTCCGATGTATCCACGGACTCGAAGTAGCGGAAGCCTGCTTTTTCGTAGGCTCGGATGGCGGCTCTGTTCTCTGGCTCCGGATCTATGACGCAGACTTCGATGCTCTCGTCCGCGAAGACGATTTCTTCGATGAAGCGACGGATGATCTGCGGCCCGAGGCCCCGATGAAGCAATCCTTCCTCCCCGATGAACAGGTCCACTCCGGCGGAGTCCTCGATGTCAATGAGCCTATCGTACTCTTCGTCGTCCGAGACGCGGTATGACTGAATGTAGCCGATGGGCCGGTCTTCGTAGAGGATCAGGAACGGCTCGACCGGCTCCTCGCCCTCGATATACGCGGAATACTGATCCGACACCTCCTCGAATGTGCCAACGTCCTCATACCACCACCGGGCGACGTGCGGCTCGTGGAGCCAGCGGTGTATCGAAGGAAGATCCGAGGTCCGCAGCCGCCGGAAGCCGATTCGCGCCTGTTCGTCGAGCGGCATCTCCGGATCACTGTCCAGGTTCGCGGAGATCAATACCGGCACCTCGACACAGCCTCGCGCAACGTGCGTTTCGCGCCCGCATGGAGCACGGGGCCGTGGGACATCACGACGGTTCCGAAGTCCTCCGCGAGCAGCTTCTCCGCCGAGCGTCTGGCCTCTTTCGGGTCGTTGCAGAACGCTTTGAGAACCCCGACACGTATCTTTCTGGGCAGGCATCCGAAGGCGTCGGCGGTGAAGAGCAGCCCGTCTTCGTCGCGTAGCATCGAGACGTGCCCGAGTGTGTGACCTGGGGTGGAGATGATGCGGAACCCCGAAACGATGTCTCCTTCCCGCAGTATCTCTCCGACCGGCACGCCCGGCGGCTTCGCGTTGCGCACCATATGGCGGAAGAACTGGTTGCTCGGGGGATCCAACCCCCGACCACCCGAGATCACCTCCGCCTCATGCGCCGTCGCCCCAACCTCCGCTCCCGGCGCCCATTCCAAAAGTCCTTTCAGCCCGCCCGCGTGGTCGTCGTGCTGGTGCGTAATGAAGATGCGCTTCAGATCCTCCGGCCCCGAACCGAGCGACGCGATAGCATCCTCTATCCTCCCCACGCTGCTAGCGATGCCAGTATCCACCAGCGTCCAGCCATCGTCGTTCTCCAGGAGCAGCACGCTGATGATGTTCTTCAGCCCGATGGCGTCCACGCGGTACACGCCCGGCGCGACAAGCTCCAGTGTTCCAGCCATTAGCTACCAGCCTTCGACTCTTGCCGATGAAAGCTATCCACCATACGGATACCACCACTCCTTCTTCTCGACCTTCGGATCTATGTGGACGTGCTTGGATTCCTGGAACGCTTCGAGACCTTCCCGGCCCAGTTCGCGGCCGATACCGCTGCCTTTCTGGCCGCCGAATGGAGCGGCGTCATTATCGGTGAGGGGGTCGTTGATCCAGACCGTCCCAGCCCGAATCCCCCTCATGCACCGCAGCATCTTCTCGAAGTCCCGCGTGTACACGTTCGCCCCAAGCCCATAGGGCACCGAATTCGCCTGCTCGATGGCTTTGTCGAGGCTGTCTACTTCCACGATAGGCACGACCGGCCCGAACGTCTCGTCGCGCATCACCGTCATGGATGGGGTGACGCCGGTTAGGACGGTTGGCTTGTAGTAGAAGCCCCGCTCTCCCCACCGCTCGCCGCCAGCGACCAGCTTCGCGCCCTTCTGAACTGCCTCGCCGACGTGACGTTCCACCTTCTCGCGTCCGGGGCCGTTGATCATTGGCCCAATGTCCGTCCGCTCGTTCATCGGGTCGCCGATGTTCAAAGACTCGACGAACTCTCTGGACGCCTCGATGAAGTCTTTCGCAACGCCTTTCTCGACGTAGAAACGTTCCGGTGAGGTGCAGACCTGACCGGCATTCAGGCAGGCGGCCCACACGGCGCCCTGGGCGGCGATCTCCACGTCCACGTCGTCGCAGACGATGAACGGGTCCTTCCCGCCGAGTTCCAGGTTCGCCCGCATCAGACGCTCCGCGGCTGAGATCCCAACCCTCCGCCCCGTCTCCTGACTCCCGGTGAAAGCCACCATGTCCACGCTGGGATGACGGACGAGCGCATGTCCCACGTCTCCGGCACCGTACACGACCTGAAACAGACCGTCGGGGAGACCTTCGATCAACTCCGCCATCCTCCTCGTCGCAAGCGGTGTCTCCTCGGAGGGCTTGAGGATGACCGCGTTCCCGGCGGCGAGGGCGGGGGCGACCTTCCAGACGGCGAGCAGAAGCGGATAATTCCAGGGCACGATGCAGGCGACGGTCCCGACGGGTTCCTTTATCACCAGCGCGAGTTGCTGGGGCTCGATGGGGGCCGGGAGGTAGCCTATGGAGTCCCGCGAGATCTCCCCGTAGTAATCGAAGCAAGCCGCCACCCACGTCACCTCGTCGCGGTTCTCAACGAACGGCTTGCCACCCTCCCGAGTCATAATCTCCGCAAGCTCGTCCGCGTGTCCCCGCAAACTATAGGATATCTCGTGGAAGATCTCCGCCCGGTCCAATCCCGCGAAGCCCCGCCATTCCTCGAAGCCTCGTTTCGCCCGCTCGGTGACGCGATCCAGTTCCCCGGAACTGGTGACTTCGACATCCTCGATGTTCTCCTCCGTCGCCGGGTTGACGACGGAGAATTGGCCGTTTCCGGTCATATTTCCTCCGTTACCTCTCGTAGACCACAAACGATGTGGCGTGGGCCACCGTATCGTACAGTGAGCGGGCCGGAGCATTGTACTGTTGGGTATGCCAATAGACGTGAGCCGCGCTGCGCCGATCCGCCTCTTCGTAGACGCCCTTGATCAGGGCCATCCCCGCCCCCGAACCGCGTCCCTCGCGAGAGACGAACAGGTCTTCCAGATAACAATATGGCCCTGTCGCCCAGGTAGACGAGTGGAACACGAGATGCGCCAGCCCGACAAGACGGCCTTCGCCGTCCTCCGAAACCAGACCGAAGAGCCCATCCGAGCCGTCGCACAGCCGCCGGAAGGTCGTCTGCGTGACCTCGTCCGTTGGCTCGTTGCGGTAGAAGTCGTTGTAGCCGCGCCAGAGGGGAAGCCAGGCGTCGCGGTCCTCTTCGCGGATGGGGCGGATGGTAGTCAAGGTTTCGATCCTGGGGGAGGGACGCAGAGTACAGGAACCTCCGAAAAGTGCAGGAGCTTATGCGGGGTCGAGCCCAGGATCGCGCTCCTCAGCGGTCCCTCGCCATAGGTGCCGATCACGATCAGGCGCGCATCGCGCTCCCGCGCCGCGGCATCCAACGCGACCGCCGGCTTCCCGTGAAGGATCATAGCCTCGACCTCGATCCTGGCGGCGCGGGCCTCCGCTTCGGCCTCGCCCAGAACTTTCTCGCCGATCTCATCGAGGACGCGGCGATGCTCCCGAAACTCTTCTCCCGCCGAGCGTCCCGGTGGCTCATCGGCGAAGACGATAATGAGCCGCTCCCCGAAAGTCCGCGCCTGTTCGATGGCGGTGCCGAGAGCCGCCTTCGCGGATGAGGAGCCGTCGTAGCCCAGGATCACGCACGGCATCTAACCCTCCTCCCAAGGCGTATCCACCGTCTCCAGGCGGCGATGGGAAAACGCCTCATGGTCCCCGAAAAAGCGCCAGAGAAGCATCAAGACGGCGCCCAGGATCAGGAACCCGAGCCCGATCACGAGCGGGAGGCCGAACCCGAAGAGGGAGCCGCCCGTGTATGAAACACCGGGGTCGGCGAGGTCGAAGATGGACCGGAAAAACAGGAAGCCCAGGATCAGGCCACCGAGCACGGGGGCAAGGCCGATGAACACAAAGTTCTTGACCGACTTGAGTAGCTCATGGCGGTAGTAGATCGCGCACGCGAACCCCGTGAGTGAATAATAGAAGGCGATCATGAGCGAGAGCGCGGAGAGCGTGTCGAAGAGGAAGTTGGCCGAGAGCACGTTCACGACGACGTACCAGACCGTCGCAAGGACGCCGATGACGATGGTGGAGACGTGCGGCGTCAGGAGGCGCGGGTGTACGTCGCCAAGTGAGGCGGGCATCGCCCCGGCGCGGGCCATCGAGAGCGTGGTGCGCGATGCTGGCAGTATGGTCGTCTGGGTCGAGGCGAGGGCTGAGGTCAGGACGGAGAGGACCACGATCTGGTCCCACGGCGAACCGAGAACCCCGTTCGCCACAGTCGAGAAGATGGCGTCGTCGTCTGCGAACTTCTGAACCTGGGCCAGCCCGGCGAAGGCAACGACCGCGATGGTCACGGAGACGTAGGTGAGGAGCAATATGACCGTGGAGACGACGGCGGCGCGGCCCGGAGCGGTGGCCGAGTCCTCGACCTCCTCGGTCAGGTTCACCGCGCTCTCCCATCCCCAGTAAATAAAGACCCCGGTGAGGAGGCCAGCGATCAGGGCCGAGGAGTCCTCGATGGCGAATGGGTTGAGCCACGACAGTTGAGGTTGGATGGAAGATTCGGGGGCCGTGCCGCCGAAAACTTGGAAGAGTGCCGCTGCCGCAAAGAAAAGGAGAGCGACGACTTGGGCGGTGATCATTACGTTCTGCACTTTCGCCGAGATCTCGGTCCCGATCACGCACACCGCCGTCATCACCAAGATGATGAGCACGGCGAGCAACGTCACCGCGAGCTTGGAGCCAGCCATGCCCTCAAGCCCAAGCAGCAAATACGTGTAGCGGGCGGCCACGTCGGCCAGCGAGCCGATGACGAGGATGCCGGTGACGCAGATGGCCCACCCGCCCATCCAGCCAGCCCACGGTCCCATCGCCCGCGTCACCCAACTGAACGTGGTTCCGCAGTCCTGGTCGGCCCGGTTCATGTAATAGAAGGCCGCCGCGATGAAGAACATCGGAACGAACGACGCCAGGAGCACCGCCGGGGCCTGCGTGCCGACCGTAACCACGACCAGCCCAATGACGGCGGCCAGCGAATAGGCTGGAGCCGTCGAGGCGAGCCCGATCACGAGGGCGTCGAGGAAGCCTATGGCATTCTGTTTTAGTCCCTTGTTCCCGGTTCCGGAGCGCGCCGCCCCGCTATCAGTTTGCTTGCTCTCCACCCTTTCCCTCCCTCAAAAAGATGCGGCTGCCGCCGAAGATCAAGACCATCGTCGCGACGAGCACCACCGTCGAGAGCGCGTTGATGACCGGGCTGACGCCGAATTTGATCATGGAATATATCTTCAATGGCAGCGTGCTCGACCCAACCCCCGAGATGAAGAACGTTATCACGAAGTCGTCGAACGAGAGCGTGAAAGCGAGCAACGCCCCGGCCATTACGCCAGGCAGAATGAGCGGCAGCGTCACCCGCAGGAACGTCTGTACCGGGCTCGCCCCGAGGTCCTGCGCCGCCTCCTCCATCGAACCGTCCATTCCCGAGAGCCGGGCGCGCACCACTATTGTCACGAACGAGATGGTGAACGCTACGTGCGCGATAACTATGGTCGTGATGCCGAGCGGGAACTGGATGGCGACGAAGAAAACCAGCAGGCTCACCCCGACCACGATCTCCGGCATCACGGTGGCTGCGTAGACTGCTGTGTCGGCGAATGTCTTGCCGCGGAAGCGGTGGCGCGAGAGGGCCAGGGCCGTGAACGTGCCGATGACGGTGGCGATGGCCGTTGCGCTCACGCCGACGATCATGGAGTTCTTGAAGGCCGCGAGCACCGAATCGTCCCGCAGAAGTTCCCCGTACCACTGCGTCGAGAAGCCCGTCCACACTTGGGTGCTGCGGCTGGAGTTGAACGAGAAGAACATCAGAACCAGTATCGGGGCGTACAGGAAAGCGTAGATGAGACCGGCGAACAAGAAGAGCACCCTATCCGGAATCTTCCCGACGCCCTTGTAGACGGGGCCGCCTTTGGCTGCCACGCTACATCCCCTCCAGCTTGTCCGTCCCGACGCGGCGGATGTAGAACATTATGGCACCGAGCAGCAGCACGGCGAGCATAACCGAGAGGGCGCTGCCGAAGGCCCAGTCTCTAGCCTGGAGGAACTGGTTCTGGATCAGGTTCCCCGTCATCACCGTGCGCGAGCCTCCCAGAAGGTCCGGGATCACGAACTCCCCCGCCGACGGTATGAAGACCAGGATGCTCCCCGCGATTACGCCGGGCATGCTCAACGGGAACGTGACCCGCCAGAAGGTGTGCCATCTGCTCGCCCCAAGGTCCTGGGCCGCCTCCTTCAGGCGAGTGTCGAACTTCTCCAGCGCGGCGTACAGCGGCAGGACCATGAACGGCAGGTACGAGTAGACCATGCCCATCATGACCGCCTGGGTGGTGAAGATCAGGTCAAGCGGCTCGTCGGTGACGCCGAAGAACTGGAGGGCTTTGTTCGCGATCCCATTGCCGCTCAGGATCACGACCCATGCGTAGGCCCGGATCAACAGGCTCGTCCAGAACGGGACCATGACCAAGAGGATCAGGACGTTGCGCCACCTTCTGCCCTTGAAGACGATGAAGTACGCCAGCGGATACCCGAGCGCGAGGCAGATCAAAGTATTGATCGCGGCGATGACGAACGTGCGACCGATGATTTCGAGGTACAGCGGATCGAAGACCCTGAGATAGTTGCCTGGGTTGAAGCCGAGCGTTATCCCACCGTAGACGTTGCTGGTCCCGAAGGAGTAAGCCAGGATCAGGAGCAGCGGTATCAGGAAGAAGAGCCCGAGCCAGATCGTAACGGGGGTGAGCAACCCCGCCAATCCCACGGACCATCCACGCTTTTCCTCGCCCACGCTAGGAACTCTTTACCTCGGTGAAGATGCGCTCGTACTCGCGAGTGGTCTCCCCCGTGTCCTCGATGACTTCGAGACGCTCGAAGACTTCGCGTGGGAGCGTGTAGCCCGGAAGATCCTTCAGCGCGCCATCTATCATCGGGAGGGCGGCTCCGTTGGGCGAGTTGTAGTACGTGTAGTTCGAGAGCTTCGCCCCGACGTTGGCGTCGAGGATGTGGTTTATGAACTTGTGTGCGTTGTCAGGGTGTGGCGCGGTCGCGGGGATGCACATGGTGTCCGTCCAGCGGGTCGCGGCAGGTTGCGGAACGAGGTAGTCGAGGTCTTCGTTCTCCGAGAGGGCGACGAACGCATCCCCGCTGAAGACGTGCCCGAGCAGGAGGTCGCCGTTCTGGACCAGCGGCCTTGCCTCGGTCGAGTCGAAGTAGCCGCGCAGCAGAGGTTTCTGCTTTTGCAACTCTGCATTGGCCTCGGCAAGTTGCTCCGGGTCCGTGGCGTTCACGGAGTAGCCCAGTTTGTAGAGGGCGGCGCCCAGGGTCTCTCTGGTGTCGTTGAGCATGGATACCTCGCCCTCAAACCGTGGGTCCCACATGGCGTCCCAGGTGGCGTCGAGTTGCCCGATCTCTTTCCTGTTGTACAGGATGCCGGTGGTGCCCCACTGGTACGGAAGGCTGTACTGGTTTTTCGGATCGAAGGAGAGTCCCCGGTAGTCGGCGCTGACGTTCTTGGCGTTCGGGATCTTGGACTTATCCAGCTTCTGGATGACTTTGGATTTGATCATAATGGCGACCATGTAGTCGCTCGGCACGATCACATCGTACCCCGAACCACCTGCCTGGAGCTTCGCCAGCAAATCCTCATTGGATGAGAAGAAGTCCTGCGTGACCTCTATGCCGGTCTTCTCCGTAAAGCTGGGGATGGTGCTCGCGGCGACGTAGTCCGACCAATTGTAGAAGTTGAGTTTCTTCTCCTCCGGCCCGCCGCCGCTGCTTCCGCCGCCCGTGGAGGACGTGTTCATCTGGCAGGCCGACAGTACCGAGAGCGTCGAACCGGCGACACCGGCTGCGCCCATCGCCTTCAGGAACCTGCCGCGGCTGATCCTTGTGTCTCTTCTCTGCATTTCTATCCTCCTAGTATCAGAAAGTTGTTTACGTCCCATGTCACCCGGACTTCTTCGCCGACGGCGGGACCGGCCGCGTCGTGGGAGTTTTGCTGGTAGAGCACCAGCTTCGTCCCGTCCGGCAGCCTGGTTATGTACTGCGTGCTGACCCCGAGGTACACGATCTGGCGCACCTCGACGCCGCAAACGTTGTCGCCGGAGTCCCCGAACCGGACCTTCTCAGGTCGGACGGCTGCCTGTACTCGGGCTCCGGGCTCCGGGTTTTCGCCATTGCGGTCC